>WLCU01000034.1 GCA_009705165.1 Actinomycetota bacterium
GTACGCATCATTCGCAACGGATCATCATTGAATGAATCACTTGGTCGACCTGGAGTTCGCAAAATCTTGGCAGATAAATCCTGCAAACCGTTAAATGGATCAATGAACACTGGTTTCTCCGTTGTTAACTCAAGTGCCATTGAATTAACGGTGAAATCGCGGCGCGACAAATCTCCATGAATATCTTTTCCATATTCAACTTCTGGTTTACGTGAGTCAGGATCGTAATGTTCGGTTCGGTATGTTGTTACTTCAACGGTTGTGTCACCGCGTTTACCCGCAACAGTTCCAAATGCAATTCCGGTATCCCAAATATTATCCGCCCATTTATTTAGAATCTTTTTTGTGTCCATTGGAAGTGCATTAGTTGTGAAATCTAAATCATTTCCCAACCTTCCTAAAATTGCATCGCGTACAGGTCCGCCAACTAATGCCAAAGTAAAACCTTCGGCTTTAAAAGAGTGCGCCAAAGAGCTCGCCAGAGGGGCGCGTTCAATGAGGGAGCGAATGGCTAACTCGCCTGCGGCTCCTAATGCGTGGTTCACAATAAGTAAGGTTAGAGCAGTACCCTTGCCCCATGATCCCTGCACCTGGTGCGGGCAGCGAAGGTACGAAGAAAAAGCGGAAGCGTAAGCGCCCCGCCAACCGCGGCCCCCAAAGTAATGATTCAACTAACGCTCAAAAATCACCGAGCCAAAAAAATAAACGTCCTTACGCCAAAAGAGTTGATGAAGTCAGCGCCGGTGGGTTGGTAATAGATACAACTGGAACTCAAGGGCTACTCATTGGGCGAATTGATCATAAAGATGCAACAGGCAAAAGAATTTTGTGGTCGCTTCCAAAAGGTCACATCGAAGAGGGTGAAACACCTGAACAGGCCGCGATTCGTGAAGTCGCCGAAGAAACAGGAATTACATCTTCTATTACCAAGTCGTTAGGTGTGATTGATTTTTGGTTCATGGCTGGCGGAAAACGAATTCATAAAACGGTTCACCACTTTCTATTTACTGAAGTAAGTGGTGTATTAACTCCGCAAGTAAGTGAAGTTGACGAGGTGTCTTGGTTTCCTTTAAGTGAAATCGTAGATCGACTTGCTTATCCTGATGAAAAGAAATTGATTGCCCGCAGCGGTGAGTTAATTTTATGAAAAAAATTACTGCTGCGTTATTGGTAGCTTTCATAATTGGTGCGCCTTTAAGTCCGGCTCATGCCGAACCTACGATTGTCCGAATCGTTGAACCTGCTCACCAAAACTTTATTGGAGAGTTTAGAAATGATGATTTGGCGCAGGAGTTAACACCTTCTGGCGCATTGGGCCAACTTGTCTTTGTACCAATTTCTAAATCAAAAATATGGGTGATTGACCCGGCACTTATAGATGAAATTACAACGATGACAGGTGAATACAAGTTAGCAAATGGTGCAGACCCAATTGGTTCTAAAATTGCTATCGACTGGCTAGGGCAATTACAAAAAGTTTCAATGAACAATGAAGTTATTGCACTGGCTTATGGCAACCCGGATGTTGAATTAGCAAAAACTTTAGCTCCGAGTGAGCTTCGCCTTTATTACTCGGCGGGAAAAACAAGACTCCAAATTGCTCTTGGTCGGATTGTGCGAAGTGATCCGGCTGGCGGTTGGAGTACAGGTAAAGCAAAGCTGAGCGGGCTCTTGCGCAAGAATTACAGTGATGTTCGAAAAGCGTTGACTCGGCTTACTTATGTAGTTGATGATGATGCGTTACTTCAAACGCGAATTCAATTGGCAAAACTTCTCTCGCCAACACTAGATAGCCAGGGACGTGAGTATTTTTCAAATAATGCCAAGTTTGCTGCAGATCTAGCGGTCCAGAAACTACGCATTAATGCCGGTAAGTACCAAGTAACAACTGAATCGGCAAAGCTGCCTATGACAATTATTAATGAGTTCCCTGTGGCAGTAACGGTGGATGTTGCCATGATTCCAAGCAACTCACGCGTGATTGTTGAAAGCTTTACGGGAGTACAAGTGGCTGCAAACTCTAAGAAGCAGTTGGATCTGAAGTTGGATGTAGTTGCTCCAGGAGAAACAACAATTTATGCACAAATTACTGACTCAAAAGGAAATGATGTTGTCCCTCAGTCAGTTTTACAGATAAATTCAACTGTAATTGATAAACGTGTTACCTGGTTTACGACAGGCGCAGCAATACTCTTACTTCTAGCTGCTGTAACACAGAGTGTTCGCCGAGTGCGAAAGGGGCGCCCTAATGAAATCAAATGAGATGTTTAGAGCCTCTGGAATTATGGCGCTTGGAACAATTATTTCACGCATTACGGGTTTTATCCGTGGAATTTTAATTGTTGCAGTTCTTGGAACAGCATTACTTGCTGATACTTATAACGTTGCAAATACAATGCCAAATATTTTGTACAACCTTTTAGTTGGTGGAGCACTAACCGCGATTTTTATCCCTCAATTAGTTAGGTCATTTGATCACGAAGATGGCGGCGATGGATTTGCGTCTCGATTAATTACAACTATTTCTATTATTCTATTTGTGCTTGTTGTGATTGGAATGATTTTTGCACCCGCATTAGTTCGTTTATATGCACCAGAGTTTTTCACTTCAGGTTTTGAAGTTGAAAAAGACATCGCTATTGCATTTACGCGGTATTGCTTGCCCCAAATATTCTTTTTGGGTTTATTTACCATGTTGGGTCAAGTCGCCAACGCCAGGGGATCTTTTGGCCCGCTTATGTGGGCACCGATTGCCAACAACATTGTTGGGATTGTGTTATTTGGTTCCTTTTTGATTTTTTCACCGGCAATTAGCATCGATTCGATTTCTTCTTTGCAAGTGCAAATTCTTGGATTAGGAACCACTTTTAGTGTTGTTGTCCAAGCTTTGGTTTTACTCCCAGTTATAAAGAAGTTAGGTATAAAGCTACGACCTCAATGGGGGCTAAAAGGTTTAGGTAAATCTTTTGGTTTAGCTGGCTGGACCTTGGTTTACGTCTTAATTTCACAGTTGGGTTATTTGGTCACCGTAAATGTGGCAACTAGTGCTGCTGTACGAAGTGCGCAAGAAGGAATTACTCGCGGTGTTGGATATACACCGTACACATTTGCCTACTTTGTAATGTTGTTGCCTTATTCAATTGTCACAATCTCAATTATTACAGCGATTTTGCCTCACATTTCAAGACTTGCATTAGAAAAGAAAGCTAGCGAAGTGCGCGAACAACTTATTCGCGCAATTAAATTAGTGGGAGTAATTACAGTTCCTAGCGCCGTAGCGTTTTTGTTGTTCGGTCCACTTATTACTTCTGTCATATTTGTAGGTATCCCGCTAGAAGATGCACGTTATATCGGCTATGTATTGGCTGCACTCAGTTTTGGTTTAGTCGCATTTTCGATCAACTTAATCTTAATTCGCGGTTTCAATGCCTTTGAAGACACACGTACACAAGTTCTTTCAATCTTAATTATTAACATTATTGCAGTTGCCTTGTCTTATGTTTCTCTCTTCACTTTACAAAACCAGTGGGTGACCGTTGGTTTAGGATTTGCTTTTTCAATCTCATACATAGTTGGTTTACTTGTAACTTTGTCTTTGTTGAAAAAACACACCGGCGTAATTTCAATAAGGGAATTCGCTGGACAACATGTGCGCCTCTTTGCTGCATCTGCGGCGGTCATGCTTCCGCTTTTTGCCCTCACTCAATATTTAGATTGGGTTGGTATTGAATTAAGTAAATTAGCTCGCCTGGGCGAACTAGTTGTTGTGATGATTTTTGCCTTACTTGGTTATTTCATCGCTGGAAAAGCTGCAGGTGTTGAGGAAATCACAATGATTCGACACTTCAAGGGTTCGTTAATCCGACGTCCTGCCGCCGAGGAATAAAGAGGATAAGTTAAGGGTTTAAGGGGGCACCATGGTTGAGAAAAATGATGTGAGAAATGTAGTTATCGTCGGCTCCGGGCCGGCTGGATATACGGCTGCAATTTATGCATCACGTGCACAATTAGATCCAATTATTTATGAAGGATCAGTAACTGCAGGTGGTGCACTCATGAACACAACTGAGGTGGAAAACTTCCCTGGTTTTATAGATGGCGTTATGGGCCCAGATTTAATGGACAACATGCGCAAGCAAGCCAAGCGATTTGGTGCAGAGTTAATTACTGACGATATTGTTGAAATGGATTTAACTTCTGAGATAAAAGTTTTAAAAGATGGCTCAGGAAATACTGTTAGAGCTAAATCGGTAATTCTGGCTACAGGAAGTGCCTACCGTGAAATTGGTTTGGAGAATGAAAAGCGTTTGTCAGGTCATGGTGTTTCATGGTGTGCAACGTGTGACGGTTTCTTTTTCCGCGGACAAACAATTGCAGTTGTAGGCGGGGGAGACTCAGCTGTTGAAGAGGCAACTTTCCTAACACGTTTTGCCGAAAAAGTGGTTTTAATTCACCGTCGCGATACTTTGCGAGCTTCTAAAATTATGGCTGAGCGCGCTGCCGCAAATCCAAAAATTGAATTCTTGTGGAATACCGAAGTTATTGATGTATTAGGAGCAGACAAAGTTTCTGGATTGAAATTGCGCAATACTGTTGATGGAACTGAGTCGACTCGCGATTTCACCGGGCTATTTGTAGCTATCGGTCATATCCCGCGCAGTGAACTTCTATTGGGGCAAATTGATTTAGATGATGAAGGTTATGTAAAAGTTCAAGGACGCTCAACACGCACCAACGCAGATGGTGTTTTTGCCTGTGGTGACCTTGTTGATCACACATATCGTCAAGCAATTACAGCAGCGGGTTCGGGTTGCGCCGCGGCTTTAGATGCAGAGAAATTCTTAGCTGGACATTAAAGTTCTCATACAAACAACAGATATCAAGGAGTAAAAATGGCTACGAGCAAAGTAACAACAGCAACTTTCGATGCTGAGGTACTAAAGAGCAGCACCCCTGTATTGGTCGATTTCTGGGCTGAATGGTGTGGTCCTTGCCGTGCCGTTGGTCCAATTCTTGAGGAAATCTCCGATGAATACGGTTCAAAGTTAAAGATTGTAAAACTCAACACTGATGAAGAGTCTGCGATTGCAATCAAATATGGAATCACATCTATTCCAACGATGAATGTTTATGTCAATGGTGAAGTTGTAAAGACAATTGTTGGCGCAAAGCCAAAGCCTGCGATGTTGAAGGAACTTGAAAGCTTTATTTCGTAATTAATACATGTCTCATTTAGACGAGTCGGATATCCGATCATTTCAACAATCCCGTGGCTTAAGTGTCACGGGAATTGTTGATGACCAAACGGCGCGTGCATTAGAAGAAGCTCGATGGAAGTTAGGTGATCGTTCGCTTAATCTTCAGGATGCACCGCTTATGCGCGGAGATGATGTTGCAGCATTGCAATCTCGACTAACTGAGATGGGTTTTGATTGTGGTCGTGTAGATGGAATTTATGGTCCGCGCACTGAAATAGCGGTTAAAGATTTTCAAAAATCAGTAGGTATTGCAATCGACGGTAAGTGTGGACCAGCAACGATAATTGCTTTGATTAGATTAACTAAAATCGTTTCTGGTGGCGCACCTGCTGCAATGCGCGAAAGTGCAACGCAGCGAAACCGTGGACCAGCACTTGCAAATAAAACAATTGTTTTAAATCCTGAAGGTGAAGACCCTCTTGTTTACGATGTTGCAGTCAGAACCGAAGGACGTTTATTAGCGTTAGGTGCATCAGTATTTTTGACACGAGGTGCAACAAATAATCCAAGTGAAAGCGAACGAATAGCTTTTGCAAATAACAGTAACGCTGATCTAATGATTTCTTTACATGAAGATAGTTATAAGAATGAAAACGCACATGGTGCTGCAACTTATTTTTACGGCAGTGATGCGCATGGCGTGCATTCAATTGTTGGTGAGCGGTTTGCATCTTTAGTACAGCGTGAAATATGCGCGCGCACAGATTTTGCTAACTGCCGTACCCATGCCATGACATGGGATCTATTGCGGTTAACAAAGGCCCCAGCTGTTCGAATTGATTTGGGGTATAAAACTAATCCCGGCGATATAGGTCGAATGTCTCGTTCTGATTTTCGTGACGTAATTGCTGAAGCTTTAGTTATTTCAATACAACGGCTGTATTTGGCGGCTGAAGATGATGCAAAAACTGGAACTTTGCGTATTTCAGATCTACGTAAAGCCGGTATTCGTCGTTAATTAGTGCGCTGGCTCTAGCTGGCATATGGGAGACTTAAGCCATGTCTGAAGTAACGCCTCGTTTTGCTACCGGCGCACCTCAAAATCTTGAGGAGCGCTTTGCTGGACGAGCCGCGCACATGAAGCCAAGTGAGATTCGTTCTCTCTTTGCTGTTGCTTCTCGGCCAGAAATTGTTTCTTTAGCTGGCGGAATGCCAAATCTTTCTGCGCTGCCAATGGGAATGATGGCTGATGTAGTTCAGAAGTTGATTTTAACTAACGGCGCCGAAGCGTTGCAGTATGGCAGCGGACAAGGGCACCCAAAACTACGCGAACAAATCTGTGAAGTTATGGCTTTAGAAGGAATCCGTGCCAACCCAGATGATGTTCTGGTAACAACTGGTTCACAGCAAGCCCTTGATTTAATTTCACGAATTTTTATTGATCCAGGTGATGTTGTTTTAGCTGAGGCGCCTTCATATGTTGGAGCGCTTGGCACTTTCCATCAATATGAGGCTTCAGTCGTCCATGTTGAAACTGATGAATTAGGTCTAGTTCCAGAAGGTTTGCGCGCGGCGATTAAAAATGTCCGTGCTGCTGGTCGACATATAAAGTTTTTGTACACAATTCCAAATTATCAAAATCCATCCGGTGTTCTACTTCCGGCCGATCGCCGTACTGAGATTCTAAATATTTGCCGTACTGAAGGAATTTTTGTAGTTGAAGACAATCCTTACGGCCTTTTAGGTTTTGATAAGCCATCTCCTAATGCAATGCGTGCTGAAGACTCTGAAAATGTGATTTATCTTGGCTCGTTCTCTAAAACAATTGCTCCAGGGATGCGAGTGGGTTGGGCACTTGTCCCGCCATCTTTAAAAGAAAAATTAATTATTGCCAGTGAGTCTTCAATTCTTTGCCCATCTAATTTTTCACAGTTGACTATCTCTAGTTATTTAGCCGATCAACCATGGAGAGATCAGATTGCATCGTTTTGCGATCTTTACAAGGTTCGTCGTGATGCAATGTTGGAATCATTAGATGAATTTTTCCCTGCAACTGCTAAGTGGACAAAACCAGGTGGCGGATTTTATGTCTGGGTTACTTTGCCTCCTGAAATCGACACTAAGGCGTTAATGCCTAAAGCGATTGTTGCCAAGGTTGCATATGTTCCTGGGACTGCTTTTTATGCTGATGGTTTTGGTTCTTGGTCTATGCGTTTGTCATATTGTTACCCAACGCCAGAGCGAATTCGCGAAGGTGTTAAAGCTTTGGGTGGGGTAATTAAAACTGAGATGTCACGCCGTGGTGGAAACCAACTGAACTAACTTTGAATTGCTTTAGCAATTCTTTTTAAATCAGCAGTTCCGGCAAACTCAATAACAATTGTTCCTTTATTTATACTGCCTTGAATAGAAACTCGTGTATCTAGTGCATCGCCGATTTCATCAGCAATTTCTTGAAGTTCGGGGCTGGCAGATTTAACGTTCTTTAACTTTTTTGCACCTTTTCGTTTTGGCGCACCAATTGAAATAATTTCTTCTACCGCGCGAACACTTAGACCTTGCGCAATTATTCGTGCCGCTAGTTTTTCAATCTCTTGCGCATCAGACAAACCTAGCAATGCACGTGCATGACCGGCGCTTAATGACCCATTGATCAGTTTTTGTTGCACACTAGTTGGTAAAGCCATTAAGCGGATTGTGTTAGAAATGAGCGGGCGAGAACGTCCTAGTTTGGCGGCAAGCTCTTCATGTGTGCAGTTAAAGTCATTTAAAAGTTGGGTGTAAGCGGCAGCTTCTTCTAATGAATTTAATTGGCTGCGATGAATATTTTCAATAAGTGCTTCACGCAGTAATTCATTGTCTGGAGTTTGGCGAATAATTACTGGGATTTTTGTTAGGCCAGCGGCTTTAGCTGCGCGATAACGACGTTCACCCATAATTAATTCATATGTGCCGTTTGGTTTTGATCGCACTACAGGAGGTTGCAAAATTCCAATCTCTTTAATTGATGCAGTTAACTCTGCGAGTGCCTCGGGATCAAAATAACTACGGGGTTGGCGAGGGTTTGCAACAATAGAGTTGATATCAACTTCGTTTTGTGTTGCTACTTCAGTTCCATCAACAGTTAATGAAGTTGGAATCAATGCATCTAGGTTTGTACCTAGTCCGCCACGACGTGCCACTATGCAATCTCACCTTCGCGTTTGTAATTAATTGAAACAACATTTGAATCAAATGGTTTTCCGCGCTCTGCTAATTCGCGCGCAACAGACATATAAGCAATTGCACCTGGTGATGCTGCGTCATATGTCATTACGGTTTGATTAAAGCCTGGTGCTTCAGATACACGAACTGCGCGAGGCACGGGAATATCAATTAATTCATTTGGGTAGTGTTTACGAATTTCTTCTGCAACATCATTTGCAAGACGTGTTCGACTATCAAACATAGTTAATACAAATGTTGAAAGTCTTAATGAAGGATTTAGGCGCTTCTTAACTAGATCAAAAGTTTTTAATAGTTGAGACAAACCTTCAAGTGCGTAGTACTCGCATTGAATAGGAACCAACATTTCTTTGGCAGCAGTTAATGCGTTAATTGTTAATAAACCTAAACTTGGTGGGCAATCGATAAAAATATAATCAAGTGGTTCACCTGCATTACTTCGCTCAGTTGCTAATTCATCAATTGCATCTTTTAATCGCATCTCGCGAGCAACCATTGGTACTAATTCAATTTCAGCTTGTGCAAGTGATGTATTTGAAGAAATACATTCCAATGAAGGAAAACCTTTGACTTTTTGGCTGGCTTTAGCCATAGAGACATCACCCATCAGCACTTCGTAAATTCCAGGGTTTTCTAGGTGTTCAAC
>WLCU01000035.1 GCA_009705165.1 Actinomycetota bacterium
AAGACCTGCATATGTGCGAAGTCCTTGAGGAATAGTTACGCGACCTTGACGATCAGGAATTTCATCGTGTGCACCTGCAAACATCACACGCATGTAATCGCGCGCTGATTTAGCAGTGACTGGAGCTTGTTTTAGCGTTTCTGTAATAACTAAAAACTCAGCTGAGGGAAAAACATAGAGACAACGTTCTTGTCCTTTTGTGATTACTAATCCTGAAGAAAGTTCTTCGCGAAATTTCGCGGGCAAAATCAATCGGCCTTTGTCATCAAGACGTGGTTCGTGGGTGCCAAGAAACATTTTTTAGCGCCCCCTTCCCCAGGTCCGCTGCGCTTATCTGCAGCGCTTAACTCCCCACTTTACTCCACTTTCCTCCTTTTTCAACCACCTTTCGCCACTAATCGCCCATTTACCCCCCACCCATCCCCACCTGAGGAGATGAAAAAAGGGCCCCCGAAGGAGCCCTTGGAAAGAAAAAATTAGCCGTTATTGATTATTACGCTTGTCCCAGCGTTGTTCTAGGCGAGCGCTGAGTGAGTTGGCGCGCTTCCCCTTTGGACCTGAGGGCTTTCCTAGCGAGGAAAGTGCGCTAATTAGACCTGCAAGTGCGATCAAGAAGCCAAGCACGCCCACCGGTGTCAGCTTTGCGATAAGGCCAGCAAATAAGACAAGGATTCCAAGGGCAACTAGCCCCAGGCCAAGCATGATGCGATTTTTGCCTATGCTTTTGACTTCGCCTGAAAGCGCTGAAACTAAGCGTGGATCCTCCGTCATTAGGGCAGCTTCCATCTCCTGGAGCATCCGCTTTTCATGATCTGACAAAGGCATAGGTCAACAATAGAACACACAAGCTCAAGCTGGCTACTTAAAAATTACTCTTCTGAATCTTCACCGGGTTTTATCAGGCGCGCGGGCCTAACTGAGCCTTTTCCGAAGCGGGCTCGGGCCTTATCCATGGCCCCCTCCGCTTGGCGCCAGCCGACATCGCGCTGGCCCAGCATTAACTGCTCTGGTGCGCCCTGACTTAAGTTTTCAAGAGATACACCTACAAGGCGCAGACGTGCACGATCGATTCGAAGCCCTTGATACAACCCTTTAACAACTTCATAGACATCATGGGTGCTATCGATCGGAAGGGGCAAAGTCTTAGTTCGGTTAATTGTAGAAAAATCGGCAAATCGCACTTTGATGCCAACGGTCTTGGAAAATAACTCTCTGTCTCGCAATCGCGCAGTAGCTCGTTCTGTTAGACGTAGAAACTCAGTCAAAATCTCTTCAGGATTATCTAAATCTTGAGCGAAAGTTTCAGCTGCGCTAATGCTGCGATCTGGTTCTTCAGGAGTGACATCGCGGTAATCACGGCCCCAAGCAAGTTCATATAAAGAGGCACCGTTTGCTTCACCTAATGCGCGAATTAATGTGGCGCGTGGCAGTTTGGCAATATCTTCAATCGTTCGAAGTCCTAATCGCTCTAAAATTTCTGCCGTTTTTGGTCCTACTCCCCACATCGCTTGAATAGGTAAGGGATGTAAAAAAGTAAGAATACGATCGGCAGTTATTTCAAGCATTCCATTTGGTTTGCAATGTGCCGAAGCCAACTTTGCAATGAACTTAGATGGTGCAATTCCGACTGAGCAGGTGATGCCTTCTTGCTCTTCAACTTTTTTTCTAATCGCAACTGCAATTTCGCGAACAGTGCCCAATAGTTTTTGTGAACCAGTCACATCCAGAAATGCTTCATCGAGTGAAATTGGTTCTACCCATGGCGTAAAGCTATGAAATATCTCCATGACATGTCCGGAAACTTCTTGATAGCGCGCCATGTCTACAGGTAGGAAAATTGCATGCGGTGCTAAACGCCGTGCTCGTCCCACAGGCATTGCCGAATGAATTCCAAATTTACGTGCCTCATAATTTGCAGCAGATACGACTCCACGTGCGCCCATGCCAATTACTACTGGCTTGCCTTTAAGTTCTGGGTTATCGCGCTCTGCAACTGATGCAAAAAATGCATCCATATCAACGTGAAGAATTGTTGACTGCAACTGTTCTTCACTCATATTGCCAGCGTACTTTCTTTTGCACGCCAAGATTCATAGGCCGCGCGCAGATCCCATGCGCCAGTTGCGCGCAGCGAAATGCCCCGTGCGCCCGTACGCCGAGTGATGCCACGAACCAGTAGCAGGGATGAGGAATACAGGGTGCTGGCATAGTCGGCTTGCGTATCGGTAAAGAAAGTCGAATCGCTACAGCCATATCCATCGTCAAGGGTTATAAAAATGACACGCTTGCCACTGCGTACTGGCGGGGTTTGCATTGCAACTTTAATGCCGGCAACTAAAACCGAAGAGCGCGAACGCTGTGCCAACAAATCTGATGAACGGACTGCGCCGATTGCATTGAGGAAATCGCTATAGAACTCGATCATATGCGCCGACATATCTATGCCCAACCGTTCGATTTCATGTTTAACACTTTCAGCCGCCGTCATATCCGGTAATCCACTGCTTATTAATACCGGAGGCGCAAAAGCTAAATTCATCTGTGCGCCAGTAACTCCGGCGTTAGGTGATTTTTGTAGATCTGAAAAATGTAATAACAAATCTCTACGGTTAACATCGGTATGCAAACGATCAAAAGCTCCAGTCAAAATCGCACTTTCAGTAACCGGTGCGCTACAACCAGCGCGACGGACAAAATCAGTTAAATCAATATATGGACGACCCGCAATAATCGAAGCTACTTCGGCATCACTAATCTTTGCAATTGTAGATAGTGCGATGCGGATTGATTGCCCATTATCTTCAACGCGATAGACCGCATCGGATTGATTAACATCAAGCGGGGCAACGTTAAGTCCCATCTGGCGAACTTCATCGACGATTAAACGTTTGGGATACATGCCTGGGTCATGCGTTAGTACACCGGCTAAAAACGCTGCCGGATGGTGAGTTTTTAACCAGGCCGATTGATATGTCGGTAAAGCAAAAGCTGCAGCATGTGCCTTACAAAAACCAAAGGAGGCAAAGGCGCGCAAAACTTCCCATATCTCATGGATGATTTTTAAATCATAACCACGCTCGGTTGCTGCAGGGAAAAACCAATCGCAGGTTTCTTGTTGTCCTTGCTTATCCCCCAACGCACGGCGTTTTTCATCAGCACTTGCTAATGAAACTCCAGTCATCTTTGCAATGATTTCGATAACTTGTTCGTGGAAGACAACAACACCTTCGGTATCGCGCAGAATTTCATAGAGATCCGGGTGGATTATCTGCGCTTTAGCCCAGCCATGACGGGCTTTTAGAAAAGGCGTAATCATGTCGGATTTAACTGGCCCGGGGCGAAAGAGTGAGATGTCGATAATCAAATCCGTAAATGTTTTTGGCTCAAGTTTTCCGACAAGTTCGCGTTGGCCCGGAGATTCAATTTGGAAAAGCCCCAAAGTGTTTGTGGATTGAATCAACGCATATGTATCGGGATCATCTAGTGGCACCGAATCGATATCAACGCTTTTTTCTTCGGTGCGGGTTATTTCATCAAGTGCGAAAGAAATTGCTGACTGCATGCGCACACCCAAGACATCGAGCTTTAATAAACCAACGGCTTCGACATCATCTTTATCAAAGACCACCATGGGATAGCCGCTGGCATTAGATAACAGGGGTGTTCGATCTAGTAATCCGCCATCGGATAAAACAATGGCACACGGATGCATAGAAAGATGTCGTGGCAGACCATCAAGGCGCTCGGCCAAAGCAATTGTCATTGCAGTTAGTGGCGCTGAAATGTTGAGTGAACGAAGTTCAGGTAAATTTTCTAGCGTCTTTGAAATA
Organism: Actinomycetota bacterium; assembly: GCA_009705165.1. Lineage (GTDB taxonomy): Bacteria > Actinomycetota > Actinomycetes > Nanopelagicales > Nanopelagicaceae > Planktophila. The sequence continues at coordinate 3,831 of WLCU01000035.1, forward strand.
TTGCGCGCCCGCACATGCGGCATGGATTTAGCCAACATATCAATCTCCATGCCAGGTAAGCCCAGTGCTGCGCCGGCATCACGAATTGCATGCCGCGCACGATATGTATCGACCATTGCAACCGTTGCACATCGAGACTGATTATTTGGTGTATTCCAATCCGTATTGCCATAGCGTTTAAAAACCATGTCATAAATTTCAAGACGTCTATGTGATTCCACATCTATATCTATATCTGGCAAGGCACGGCGAAGTGGTGAACAAAAACGCTCCATTAATAATCCGTGCTGAAGTGGATCAACGCCAGATATTCCAAGCAGATGGCATATCAATGAACCTGCGCCACTACCCCGCGCAGCAACTCGAATATCTGCTGCCCGTGCCATATCGCAGATATCTGCAACCGTTAAAAAATAGGATTCAAAGCCAAGGGTTGCAACCGTTGATAGTTCATCATCTAAACGCGCACGGGCCTGTTTGATTGTTGTGCTATCGCTGTAGCGCCAATTAATTCCAGCTTCGCTGCGATTGCGCAGTAATACACGCATCTGTTGTGCCGATTCTGCGCCCACAACATGGGCTTCGGGCAAGTGCGCACCACCCAAACCAATATCGCGCTGTGGTGATAACAAAGAGCGCTCGGCCCATGCGCGCGTTGTTGCTAATAACTGCCGCGGAGTTCGCTCACCAGCTGCTCGTGCGATTTCAGCAGCTAGTGAAATCATTTCATCGCTAGATTTTAAGAAACCTTCAGCGTTGCGGCGTTCGATATGACGTGGATGCAACGGCACTAACTGGCGAGCGCAATCTAAAACATCAGCTACTGGACCATCACTGCGATCTCGCATTCGCACTGCATTAGTAATAACAGCATCAATGTCATGATCACGGGCAAAAATTAAAGACTTTGCAGCATGCGGGGTTGATCGAGGCCCCTTGCCAGCTACTAGATGTGAAACACATTCGATGGCGTTATCTCTAAAGAGTTCGCGGGTCTGATTGAAAGCATTAAACGCCGCATCAATTCGATTATCGCTAATGAGCGAACCCACTAATGATTGTGGGCCATGGAGTGCATAGACATTAGTACTGTAATGGCTAAAGCATTGCAAAAATTCAAGTGTTAGTACGGGGCTGCGACTATCACTTGTCATTGCAAGGCTGGTCAGTAAGCGACAGAGCGAGCGCCATCCCCCATCGCTGTGTGCCAGAAGGGTTAAACGATTATCGCTTCCACCGAACTCAACTGCCAAGTTGACTCCAATAATTGGGGCTATACCAAAATCAACACAGCTCTGAGCAAAACGAATAGCACCAGCTAAACCATCTCGGTCTGTAAGTGCCAATGCAGGCATTTCAAACTCTGCAGCTCGCTGGACTAAATCAGCAGGTTGCGTTGTTCCATATTTAAGTGAGTACGCACTGGCAAGATTTAAATGAATAAAGCTCATACGTTACGGATAATCCATTGCCCGCTAAGTTCATCGCGTTCTAGTTCAAATGTTGTAAGCGTTCCGATAGGTGCAGCTTCTACGCGCCACAGTGCACGTGCTTGATCATCAGGGCGATACTTGCCATCACTAATGCGATTCCACCACCCACCTGCTTCGCACCATCTAGATAAGACTGCATGGATACGAAAGCGCCGGCCCTTAAAAGTAAATTCAATGGGCGTTGTTGCTCCATCAATCGTGACATCGTGGGCGGGATTAACCTGAGGCGCTGACATGTGCTGGTCTACCTTTCGTGGGCTGTGGGTATTCGAACAGATGTTCGAAAAATAGCCCCCTGGGCTGACAAATAGCAAGTGGCTGAGCGTGTCGAACCGAGTAGTAGTTGAAAGTTCAATTAATCTCACGCACGTTCGTATTCAACCAACTAAGGAGCTCCATGAACGCAGTACTCGTAATCGCTCGCATCTTATTTGCTGGCATCTTCATCACATCAGGCATCAGCCACCTCACAAAGCTAGATGCAATGACTGGCTATGCCCAGTACAAGAAGGTACCTGCAGCAAAGCTCAGCGTTATCGTTTCAGGCTTAATGATTCTCGTAGGCGGTCTTTACATCGCATTTGGCGTATACGCAGATCTTGGCGCGCTACTTATCGCAATCTTCTTAATTCCAGCAGCATTCATGATGCATGCATTCTGGAAAGAGAGCGATGCAACAGCTAAGCAAAATGAATCTATTGGATTCTTTAAAGATCTTTCACTTGCCGGCGCAGCTTTGATTATTTTTGTACTAGTTGGATCTGGTGCAGATTTTGGTCCAAGTATTACAAGCGCATTCTTTAGCCTCTAAAAAGTAAACAAGTAAGGCCCTGCGGAGAAATCTGTAGGGCCTTATTTTTTTATAATGTGTGACTGATAACCAGCCAGTAAAAGCATAAGCACTGGGTACGCCATTGCAACAGGCAAACTCAGCCACTGAGCAAGTGCACCAGTAATTGAAGGCCCGATGAAATAGCCCGCGATGCCAATAACTCCTACACGCGCGATTGCAACTGAGGATGCAATTCCTGGAACTTCAGATGCTGCCAAAATATAAGCTGGAAACATCGGGCCAATACCAAGACCTGCACACGCAAAACCAATGCTCACAATTATTAACGCAATTGCTGGGTGCGAATCAGATAAAGGAACACCAATTGCAATTCCTGCACCTAATCCGATTCCACCCAAATAACCCCCGTACTGCACTGTCTTTCGCGGGCCAAAGTAGTCAAGGGCCTTATCTCCCATAAAGCGTGCCGAGATCATTGCCAAAGAAAACACTGCAAATGCTGCAGCATTAACTCCTTTGCCATACCCCATATCATCGCGCAGCAAAATTGCGCCCCAATCACTTGCCGCACCTTCTGCAATGAGGCCGCCAAGTAAGCCAATGCCCATGCCCCACAAAGGCAAAACGCTTTTACTGATAAATGGGATCTTGGCTTCGGTTTCTTCTTCTCCCCCACTGTGTTCATCTAAATCTGGAGGAAGCAAAGTTCTAATTGCTGGGATGAATAAGAAGAAACAGACGATGCCAACTCCTACTAAGTTATCTCGCGGTGAAACAAACTTAGCAATTGAGCCGCCTAAAACTGTTGTAGCAAAGGCACCTGATGACCAGAGCGCATGAAATGATGACATCACGCGCTTTCCCATAAGTTTTTCGATAATAACTGCTTGAGTATTTGAAGCAATATCCATACTTGAATACCCAAGGCCCATAATGAATAAACCGAAAATTAAAGTGATTGGCGAAGTTGATAACCCCATCAACATCAAGCCAATGGGCATAATTACAATTGCGATTCTTATTACTGGCTTTGTTCCATATGTATGAATAAGACGGCCAGCAAGTTGTGCACCGATAATGGCGCCAGCGGTGCTTGAAATTAAAATCAAACCAAGTTGGCCATTATTTAGTCCGTTGGCATCGCGGATTTCAGGGATACGAGCGACCCAGGCCATGGATACAACTCCCATGAAAAAGAAGGTCGCCCACAGGCCATTTCGTGCGCGTTGGGCTCTACGAACTAAATCAGTACTCATAAGGTGATAACGGTAACTGACAATCACCACTAATTCTGCTTTTATTCAAACATGTTCTTCTCCTTCTGGCCGCAAAGAAGAGAGTTCTCAAATAATCGCAAAGATTTACTAACTGATTTAATTGCCGGCTTAACCGTTGCCATCGTTGCCCTGCCTCTTGCGATTGGTTTTGGCATTACTTCTGGAATGTCGGCAGCTGCTGGACTTACCACTGCAATCATTGCTGGATTCTTGGCTGCTGTTTTTGGCGGATCTAAGTACCAAGTAAGTGGACCAACGGGTGCAATGACCGTAATTTTGATTCCAGTAATCCATAGCTACGGAGTCGGTGCAATTCCTGCACTTGGATTAATGGCCGGGCTGATGGTTATTGCAATGGCGATATTTAAATTTGGCGCAGTAATTAACCGAGTTCCCTGGACCGTTGTTGAAGGCTTCACGGTTGGTATCGCGCTAATTATCTCACTTCAACAAATACCCTTGGCATTAGGCATTGCTAAAGGTGAAGGCGAAAAAAGCTATGTCGTTGCGTGGAATACTTTTAAAAACGCACTCGATGCAGGACTTAACTACTCATCTCTACTTGTCGTAGTAATTACCTTGATAATTAAGTTCTCGTGGCCAAAAATTGTTACTAAGTTACATCTTAAAGCTCACATCCCCGCCAGTTTTATTGCACTTGTTTTAGTTACTCTTTTTGTGAAAGCGCTTTCTATCGATGTTGCAACTATCGGTAGCATCCCTCGTTCTCTTGGGACATATAAACACCCAATCTTTGACAATCTCACTTCACTTCTTGTCCCAGCGCTTTGGATAGCTTTACTCGCTGCCGTTGAATCTTTGCTTTCAGCCAGAGTTGCCGATGGTCTTGCCCATAACAAAGAAAAGTTTGAACCCAATCGAGAACTTTTTGGGCAAGGATTGGCAACGCTGGCGTCATCTCTTTTCGGTGGCATGCCGGCAACAGGTGCAATCGCTAGAACAAGTGTCAATGTTCGATCTCACGCAGTGTCTCGGCTTGCTTCAGTTTTTCATGCAATCGTGCTTCTGTTTATCGCATTGATTGCTGCACCTTTAGTAAGTCAAATCCCAACGGCTGTGATTGCAGGTTTATTACTTGGCACTAGTTATCGTATTTTGAACCCGGTTTCAATTATGGAATCTCTACGCACAACTAGGGCCGAAGCTGCGACTTTAGTAGTTACTGCAATAAGCACAGTCGCAATCGACTTAATTTGGGGCATGGCCATTGGCATAGTCCTGCATATGATCTTGGCCCGCTATTCCAAAAAGCCTCAAGCAATATAGAATCCAACCCATACAAACTCAACAAGGAGTCTCCGTGGACAACATCTCAGCATTTAACAATCATCTTCCAGTCAAAGTTCGCTTTGGAGAAGGTGTGGCAGAAACTCTGCCGGCTGTTGTTGCAGAACTTGGTGCAAGCAAAGTTTTCTTAATGGTTGATAAGGATATTGAAAAGTTCAACCCAGCAGCGGCAAAGCTGATTGACCAAATGAACGCTGCTGCAGGAATTTCTGTCACTTTATTTGAAAAACCTGCTGGTGAGCCAACAATTCAAATGGTCGATGATGCAATCGCTGCCCTAAAAGCTGCTG
>WLCU01000036.1 GCA_009705165.1 Actinomycetota bacterium
GCACGAGCGTGCTGGCAAGCGCCACTTACTCGAGCACAAATCTTCACGAGTCACCCGTCGTCTCTCAACTGAGAAGTCAGCAAAGCCAACCGTAACTATGACAGCCAAGCGCATGCTTGGCTTGAAGTAAGGATTGTGAATTAAATGAGAGTAAAACGTGGTGTACATGCGGCTAAGAAGCGTCGCACAACTCTCGAACGTGCCAGCGGATACCGTGGTCAACGTTCACGTCTTTTCACTAAGGCGAAAGAACAAGTTACGCACTCAATGGTTTATGCCTTCAACGATCGCAAAGATAAGAAAGGCGATTTCCGTCGCCTTTGGATTCAGCGCATCAATGCTGGTTGCCGTGAACACGGTCTTACATACAACCGTTTTATCCAGGGCCTAAAGGCTGCTGGTGTTGAAGTAGATCGTCGCGTTCTTTCAGAGCTAGCAACTAATGATCCAGCAACATTTAAGACACTTGTTGATGTTGCTCGCAAGAGCCTAGTTTCTGCTTAATAAATTCCAATGATTGAGAGCCTTAACTCGCCGCACATCGCGCGAGTTAAGGCTCTTATTGGTTCTCGGGGAACAAAGGAGCGCAAGTTAGCCGGGCAGTTTGTTGCCGAAGGTCTGCAATGTGCACGTGAAGCTTTGGCAAGTGAGCAAGGTCCAAGAATCCAAACTTTGTATCTGACTCAGACTGGGCGCGCAAAGTTAGAAGATAGCTTCGATTTATCTAGCGTTAATACTGTCGATGTTTCAGACGAAGTTATGAAAGCAATGTCAGAAACAATTACCCCGCAAGGAATTCTCGCGGTTTGCACAATTCCTTCACGCCCAATCGAGGGACTTAAACTAAGCGGTCATAGCAAATTTATTTTTCTCTCTGAAATTCAAGATCCTGGTAATGCCGGCACAATAATTCGGTCTGCAGATGCATTTGGAATCCAAGCGGTAATTACTTCTCCAGGTAGCGTCGATATCTATTCACCTAAAGTTGTTCGTAGTACTGCTGGATCCTTGTGGCACATTGATGTTTTTGAAGGTATTGATTTATCAAATGTTCTCTCGTTAAACGTGCATGCATTCGCGTTAGGCGCTTCTGCCAAGACATCACTTCACGATCTTCTCATCGAAGGTAATTGTGTTGCAGTCTTTGGAAATGAAGCTAGGGGATTGGCTACGGCGCAATCTGTAGACGGTATTGAACAAGTCAGAATCCCAATGCCCGGCAATGCCGAAAGCCTTAATCTTTCAGCAGCAGCCACGATTGTTATGTATCACCTAGCAAATATGCCGACTTCCTAAACGGGCACACGATAGAGTTCGCCATATGCGCCAAGAAGAAGTAACGAGTTGGGTTCAAGATGCCCAAGCGGCCTTTCTGGCAGCCACTGATTTAGATTCTCTCAAAGCCGCGCGTCTAGCTCACGCTGGAGATAAATCAGCAGTCGCATTGGCATCTCGCACCTTGGGCTCCTTGACTCCTGAAGAAAAAGCCAGCGCTGGAAAAATTATCGGCGAGGCCAAAGCACAAATTGCACAAGCTTTAGCCGAAGCTACTGCCAAACTCGAAGCCCAGCGCGATATGAAAGTTTTATTAGAAGAAGTTGTCGATATAACTCTTCCAGTTAATCGCAAACACCGCGGTGGATTACATCCGATTTCCATTATAAAAAATGAAGTCTCAGATTTCTTCATCGAACAGGGCTTCTCAGTTGAAGAAGGCCCAGAACTTGAATCAGGTTGGCTCAACTTTGATGCACTTAATATTCCAGCTGACCACCCAGCAAGAACAATGCAGGATACTTTCTTTATTGAGCCTGTTGAATCTGGAATGGTTTTGCGAACTCACACTTCACCAGTTCAGATCCGTTCAATGCTGACCCAAGAACCTCCCATTTATGTCATTTGTCCAGGTAGAACTTTTCGTGCTGATGAATTAGATGCAACGCACAGTCCTGTCTTTCATCAAGTCGAAGGCCTTGTAATTGATAGAGGCATCACAATGGCACATCTCAAAGGCGTTCTTGATAATTTTGCAAGGCATATGTTTGGTTCCGATGTAGAAACACGCTTGCGTCCATCATTTTTCCCTTTTACTGAACCAAGTGCAGAAGTAGATATTTACTTCAACAATCGCTGGATTGAATGGGGCGGTTGCGGAATGGTTAATCCAAAAGTCTTAGCAACGTGCGGAATCGACACTGAAATTTATAGTGGTTTTGCTTTTGGTATGGGGCTCGAACGCACCCTGATGGTTCGTCACGGGATTACAGACATGCATGACATTGTTGAAGGAGACTTACGTTTTACACGCCAGTTTGGAGTTGGCCTCTGATGCGCGCCCCGTTGTCGTGGATTAAAGATTTCGTCGAGATTCCAACTCACATCACGGCTGAGCAAATCAGTGATGGGCTAATACGTGTGGGCTTTGAAGTGGAAGAAATTATTCACCAAGGCGCAGATTTAACTGGGCCGCTCAAATTCGCCAAAGTGCTTTCAATTCAAGAATTACCAGAGCACAAAAAACCTATTCGATATGTTGGCCTTGATTGTGGCGAGGGCGAAACACGCTTTGTTATATGCGGAGCTACCAATTTTGCAGTTGGCGATTTAGTTGTTGCCGCGCTTCCTGGCGCCATACTTCCGGGAAATTTTGCAATCAGTGCCCGCGAGACCTATGGCAAAACTTCCAATGGCATGATTTGTTCAGCCCGCGAACTTGGAATTAGTGATGAGCATTCGGGCATTATGGTTTTTTCAGATGCTGACGCACAAATAGGTGATGACGCAATAAACGGTTTACAAATTAACGATGTCATCTTTGATGTAGCCGTAAACCCTGACAGAGGTTATGCACTTAGTATCCGCGGCATTGCGCGCGAAGTTGCTGGTTCTCTCGGTCTGACATTTACTGATCCTGTAGAAGCCTTACGAAGCCTGAAATTTGAGGAAACCGGCAAAGGCGTAAGCGCTGCAATTGAAGATAGATCTACCGCATCAGTTTTTTATCTGCGCACACTTTCTAACTTTGATTCAAAAGCAACAACACCTTTGTGGATGAAGCGACGTATTGAAAAAATGGGGATGCGTTCTATTTCTTTAGTTGTAGATGTAACTAATTACGTCATGCTCGAACTTGGACAACCTCTCCATGCTTTCGATAAAGCCAAGATAAAAGGTGGCTTGACTATCAAGCGCGCGGGTAAGAGTTCAAAGTTTGTAACACTCGATGGGCAAGAACGAATTTTAAGCCCTGAGGATTTAATGGTGTGTGATGATGAACAACCTTTGGCGCTTGCAGGAACTATGGGCGGCTTATCTTCTGAGATCACTGAAACAACAACTGAGATTGCCCTTGAAGCCGTCAATTTTTGCCCTGTGTGCATTGCTAAAAACTCGCGTCGCCACAAACTTTCATCTGAAGCTTCACGTCGCCTTGAAAGAAATGTTGACCCATCTCTTCCTGAATTTGCTTCAGCCCGTTTTGTTCAACTACTAACTGCTCATAGTTCTGCCACACACGTTGCAACACTGGTGGCAGGAGAACCGGTTTACGCACCCGTTGTAACAATCGACCCAACGTACATTTCAAAGATTTTAGGTTTTGAAGTATCAAACTCTGAGGTAGCTCAAATTCTGCGCCTTATAGGTTGCGATGTGGATGAAAAGAGCTGGACCGTTGATCCACCATCATGGCGAGCAGATTTATTGGGTATCGCCGATTTCACGGAGGAAGTAGCGCGCATGATCGGCTACGACAAGATTCCTTCAATTTTGCCACCACGTCCTAAGCATGCAACATTAACTCCGACCCAAAAACGTCGTAGAGCTGTTGCAACAATGCTTGCTAATCGTGGTTTCGCCGAAGTGCAGACATTCCCATTTACCAATAAATCCACAATCGATGCCATGGGGTTTGTTGCAGAACGTGCCTCTACCTATGCAATTGCAAATCCAATGTCAGAAGAGTTCCCATTAATGCGCGTACATCTTGTTCCGGGATTAATTGAAGTAGCTGCACGCAATATAAGCCGTGGCGCTAAAGACTTTGCTATTTTTGAAATGGGTTCAATCTTTAGATCTAGCCAAAAATTAGTTACAGCTATTTCACCTTCTTTAGATAAGCGTCCGGACCAGAAGGTTATTGACGAAATTTTTGCGTCAGTGCCATCCCAGGCATATCACGTTGCAGGTCTACTTGTTGGAAAAATAGAAAATGAAAATTGGCAAGGCAAGGCACGTTCATACACGTGGCAAGATGCCATTGAATATGCCCAAGAAATCCTTGCCCTTTGCAACTTGGACTGGAGCATTAAGCGCTCTGATTTTGCACCGTGGCATCCTGGACGATGCGCAGAGTTAATTGTCGACGGCAAAGCTGTGGCTCATGCCGGAGAACTCCATCCTCGAGTTATTGCAAAATACGGTCTACCTGAACGAAGTGTTGCTTTCGCAGTTGGACTAAGTGCGCTTCCAGACTCAGAATTAGTTCGTCCAACGGTTGTTGGCACTATGCCGGCAGCGTTGCAAGATGTGGCATTAATTGTTGATGAAAATATCTCAGCTGCAGATCTTGAAGCCGCATTGCGAGCTGGTGCGGGGGATTTATTAGAGTCAATTACCCTCTTTGACCGTTATGACAAGATCGGTGATGGAAAAATCTCACTTGCTTTCACATTGGTTTTCCGAGCTCAAGATCGCACGCTCACGGGTGAAGAAGTCTCTGCCATGCGAGAAGCGGCAACAAATCAGGCTGCAAAGAGTTGTGGGGCTATAGTCCGCACCGCATAATTATGCATACAATTGCATAAATATAGAACTTGCGATACGCTGGCGCTCATGAAAACAGCGGTCATTGGTGCAAGTGGATACGCGGGCGGCGAACTATTGCGTTTATTAGCCACGCATCCGCATTTTGAAGTCGTTGCCATTAGTGCTCATTCAAATGCGGGGGAATTAGTTACAGCGATTCATCCCCATTTAACGACATATGCCGGAGACAAGTTCCTTGCTATTGATGCAATCGACTTCGCAGACATCGAATTGGTATTTATTGCACTGCCACACGGTGAATCGGCACAAGTGATTTCAAGAATCCCATTTACAGCCAAGATCGTAGATTTAGGTGCTGATTATCGTCTTGATGATGCAAAGCAGTGGGAAAAATATTACGGCGGCAATCATGCTGGCACTTGGGTCTATGGGCTACCCGAACTATCCCTAGGCCACAAAAGTACAATTGCTCAACAAAGCAAAATCGCGAACCCGGGTTGCTACGCGACTGCGATAACTCTCGGAATTGTGCCAGCTGCTGATTTCGTCGATACAAATGACATTGTCGTAGTTGCAGCCTCAGGAACGACAGGGGCAGGACGAAGCGCAAAAATCAATCTGATTGCCAGTGAAGTAATGGGCTCTCTTACTTCCTATAAATTCGGCGGTGTTCACCAACACACTCCCGAGATTGAACAGGCTATTTCTGCAGTTGCTCATAAACCTTGCAAAATTTCATTTACTCCGATTCTTGCACCAATGCCACGTGGAATTCTTGCAACTATCACAACGAAATTAACACAGGACTTAACAACAGAGCAGGTTCATAAAATTTATAGTGATAGATATAAAGATGAGTACTTTGTGGATGTACTTCCAATAGGGCAAATGCCTAAAACTGGGTCAGTGACTGGTTCAAATAAAGTACAGATTCAAGTTGCCGTTGATACTCACACAAATCGTTTAATAATTAGTGCTGCAATTGATAACTTAGGAAAAGGCGCAGCTAGTCAAGCAATTCAAAATGCAAATTTGATCACAGGTTTTCACGAAGGCGCAGGTCTTTCAACAGACGGTCTTGGTGCATGAATCTTCCTAAAGGTTTTATAGGCGGCGCCATCAGTGCGGGATTAAAAAGCACAGGGGCACTTGATTTGGCTCTGATTCAAAACTGTGGGCCTGATTTCTTTGGTACGGCTGTTTTTACTTCCAATAAAGTCGTGGCAGCTCCAGTAATTTGGAGTCGACAAGTTGTGAAAGAGAAAATCGTCCAAGCCGTTGTACTAAATTCTGGTGGTGCTAATGCGTGCACCGGTCCACAAGGTTTCGCCGATACGCATAAGACGGCAGAGGTTGTTGGTCAGCTACTAAATATTTCAGCGGGTGAAGTGGTCGTATGTTCGACCGGTTTGATAGGCGAACTATTGCCAATGCCTAAGATTCTAAGCGGCCTTGATCAAATTGTTCCAACGCTAAAAAATCTGAGTGTAGATGAGTGCGCAAGAGCAATCATGACTACAGATTCAGTCCCAAAGATTGCAGTGGCTCAGTTCGGTGATACAAATTTTGTAGGCATCGCAAAAGGTGCTGGAATGTTAGCCCCAGCTCTTGCCACCATGCTTAGCGTTGTCATGACCGATGCAATCATAAGTGTTCATGCAGAGGAAATTTTCGCCAGAGTTATCGATCGCACATTTAATAGAATTGATTCTGATGGCTGCACATCAACTAATGACACTGTACTTTTTATGTCTTCAGGTGCTTCTGGATGCGAAATTAAGGATAGCGAGTTAGAGGATTTATTAATGAACGTTTGTAGTTCTCTGGCGCAGCAACTCATTGCAGATGCTGAAGGTTCAACTAAATCTGTGGCTATTACTGTTGTTAATGCATCCACCGAAAAAGATGCCGTAGAAGTAGGACGCGCATGTGCACGTAATAACCTTCTCAAAGCCGCGATTTTTGGTGGAGATCCTAATTGGGGTCGGGTTCTAGCTGCTGTCGGAACGGCCGATGCTCACATGGATCCATTAACAATCGATGTTTGCCTAAATGGTGTCCAAGTTTGTACCAACAGTGCACCGGATGCAGATAAATCAAAAGTCAATTTCTCTGAGCGCCTAGTAGATATCACAATAGATTTACATGTGGGGTCAGCTTCTGCGACCGTCATGACGAACGATTTAAGCCATGACTACGTGCATGAGAACTCGGCCTATTCAACATGATCGTCGTAAAATTCGGTGGGCATGCCATGAAAGATGAAAATGGGGAATTTGCCAACGCCATTTCAGCTGCCTTAGCAACAGGTGAGTCGGTTGTAGTTGTTCATGGGGGAGGACCACAAATTGATGCCGCACTTAATTTGGCTGGAATTGATTCGAAATTTATTGGTGGATTTAGATTTACAACTAATGAAAGCTTCAAAATTGTTGAACAAGTCCTTGCTAATGAAGTGGGACCAAAAGTTGCAAAAGTTTTAACAGTTGCTGGAATTAGCTCCAGAGCTATTTCGGGACGCACTTTGCCAACGTTGGTGGCAAAGAAAAAGGTTTCACTCGTTGACGGTACTCCCGTGGATTTGGGTCAAGTTGGTGATGTCGTGCGCGTAGACACAACGCAGATAGTCGAACTTATTGATGCTGGTTTTGTTCCAGTTATTTCACCATTAGCTAACGAAGAATCAACCGGGGAGGGTCTAAACGTAAACGCAGATTTGGCTGCAGCAGCTATCGCTGGCGCTGTGGATGCATCCTCGCTGATTATCATGACTGATGTTGCGGGTATTTATCGTTCTTGGCCAGATAAAGCTTCCCTTATAACTTCAATCTATAGCTCAGAACTAGAAAGCTTGAAATCTACATTTGCTCAAGGCATGGCGCCCAAAGTACAGGCTGCACTTGATGCAATCGCTGCCGGAGCAAAAGCTGTGAGAATAATCGACGGAACTGATCCATCAAGTTTTGCAAATGCACTACTTGGTACCGGGGGAACATTGGTGATTGCATGAAAAATAAAGAATTGATTTCACAGTGGAAAAAAACAACCCAAAATAACTATGGTGTTCCAAGTCTAGCTTTAGTCAAGGGCAAGGGATTAGTTGTTACTGATGCCGACGGCAAGAATTATCTAGATTTTCTGGGTGGAATTGCGACAAACATCCTCGGACATGCCCATCCTGCAATTGTTAAAGCAGTATCAAAACAAATTTCCGTACTTGGCCATGTCAGTAATTTCTATGCCCACCCAAATGCGTTGGCACTTGCAGAGAAATTGATCTCAATGACTGGAGATAAATCGGCACGAGTATTTTTCTGTCAATCAGGTGCCGAAGCTAATGAAGCAGCGTTAAAACTCTCACGAAGAACTGGAAGAGTTCGAATTGTTGCAGCCCGCGGCGCATTCCACGGCAGAACCATGGGAGCGCTATCGCTGACTGGACAACCGGCGAAACGTGAACCATTCGTACCTTTATTAAAGGGAATAAAGCATGTTGCATTCGGTGACATAAATGCGATGCGCCGAGCTATAAATAAAAAAACTGCCATGGTTATTCTCGAACCCATCATGGGCGAAGCAGGCGTAATTGTTCCTCCAGCGGATTATTTAGCAGAGGTCCGTCAACTTTGTGACGCATCGGGTGCGCTATTGGTAATAGATGCCATCCAAACTGGCATGGGTCGAACAGGTGATTGGTTTGGTTATGAATATTCAGGAATAAAGCCAGATGTAATTACCGTGGCGAAAGGATTAGGTGGCGGATTACCACTTGGCGCAATGATTGCTTTAGGTAAGGCTGCAGAACTATTTA
>WLCU01000037.1 GCA_009705165.1 Actinomycetota bacterium
AGCCACGCAAAGTAACGCCCGTTGCTTTTCGCCGACAGCCAGCCGGATGGAGAAAATTGTGGCCACGGATCGTTTAGAAAATATTGTTGGATTATCAAAGCGTCGAGGATTTGTATTTCCCTCATCAGAAATTTATGGCGGACTTCGCGCATCATGGGATTACGGCCCACTTGGTGTTGAGTTAAAAAATAACGTTAAGCGTCAATGGTGGAAGTCCATGGTTACAGGCCGTGAAGATGTTGTCGGCCTTGATTCCTGCGTGATCTTGGCAAAAGAAGTGTGGGAAGCATCAGGCCACGTTGCAACTTTTAGCGATCCGCTAACAGAGTGCACGGCATGTCATAAACGCTACCGCGCTGATCATTTAGAGGAAGCGTTTGAAGCTAAGCATAAGAAAGCGCCGACATCCTTGGCAGAGATTAACTGTCCAGCTTGTGGAAATAAGGGTCAGTTCACTGAACCAAAACAATTTAGCGGAATGCTTAAGACCTACCTTGGACCAGTTGAAGATGAATCTGGACTTGCATTCTTACGTCCAGAAACAGCGCAAGGAATTTTTATTAACTTTGACCAAGTAATGACTACATCACGTAAGAAACCTCCTTTTGGAATTGGCCAAATCGGTAAGTCTTTCCGAAATGAAATCACTCCAGGAAACTTTATTTTTCGGACGCGCGAATTCGAGCAGATGGAGATGGAATTTTTCGTAGTTCCAGGAACTGATGAAGAGTGGCATCAATATTGGATTGATACACGAATGGCTTGGTACACAGGCCTTGGGATTAATCCTGATCGTTTACGTATTTATGATCACCCGAAAGAGAAGTTATCTCACTATTCAAAGCGCACAGCAGATATCGAATACAAGTTTGAATTTGCTGGGACTGAATGGGGCGAACTAGAAGGTATTGCTAACCGCACAGATTTTGACCTAAAGGCCCACTCTGCTGCCTCCGGTAAGGATTTGTCTTACTTCGATCAAGAAAAGGGCGAGCGTTGGACACCTTATGTAATCGAACCTGCAGCCGGTGTTGATCGCTGCACCCTAACTTTCTTGATGGATGCATTCACTGAAGATGAAGCGCCAAATAGCAAAGGCGAAATGGAAAAGCGAGCAGTTCTAAAGTTAGATCACCGCTTAGCTCCAATTAAGGCGGCAGTCTTGCCACTTTCTCGTAATGCGGACTTGTCACCTAAAGCCCGTGATTTAGCTGCGCAGCTTCGTAAGAACTGGGCAATTGATTTCGATGATTCAGGCGCAATTGGTCGACGCTATCGCCGCCAAGATGAAATCGGAACTCCATATTGCATCACTATTGATTTTGAAACTCTTGAAGATCAAGCAGTGACAATTCGTGATCGAGACACAATGGCGCAAGAGCGAATTGGACTTGATCAGGTAGAAGCTTGGTTGGCACCGCGATTACTCGGCTGCTAAATCCACTTCGCCTGCCACTGGCAAGTGGTGATCATTTAATTGATCCACCTGTAGTTCTTGCACCCATGGCTGGAATTACTAACGCCCCTTTTCGCACGCTTTGTCGTGAGCAAGGTGCGGGTCTTTTTGTTTCGGAAATGGTTACTGCCCGTGCATTAATTGAACGCCGTCCAGAGACTTTGCGAATGATTGTTCCAGGTAAAGATGAATGGCCGCGTTCAGTTCAGCTGTACAGCGTTGACCCAACCACAATGCGCGCAGCAGTCACAATGATTGGCAAAGAGAACTTGGCCGATCACATTGACATGAACTTTGGTTGCCCGGTTCCAAAAGTGACAAGAAAAGGTGGGGGAGCCGCGCTTCCTTTCAAACGTAAACTTTTTAGCAACATCGTTCAAGCTGCCATCGAAGCTGCAAAACCATTTGGCATTCCAGTTACAGTAAAGATGAGAATCGGTATTGATAGTGACCACCATACATTTTTAGAAGCTGCGCAATCAGCCGCAGACCTTGGCGTTGCTTGGGTTGCGTTGCACGCGCGCACTGCAGCTCAGATGTATGAGGGAAAAGCCGACTGGTCGAAAATTGCTGAGCTAGTTGAGCATTTAAAGCCAAGCGGGGTACCAGTTTTGGGCAATGGCGATATCTGGTCTGGAAAAGATGCACTCGATATGGTCAATCAAACAGGATGCGCAGGAGTAGTTGTAGGTCGCGGATGTTTAGGCCGTCCATGGTTGTTTGCTGATTTAGTAAACGCCCTTGAAGGTTCAACAAATGATTTTGTTCCAACTTTGCATCAGGTGCGTGAAGTGATGTTTAGGCACGCAAACTTAATCGTTGAGTATCTTGAATCCGAAGATCGCGGAATGCGCGATATGCGAAAACATATGGCGTGGTATTTAAAAGGTTTCCGAGTTGCGCGCGAAATCCGCCATGACTTAGGAATGGTTTCATCTTTGCAGGAGATGCGTGCTTTGTTAGACCAGTTAGAAGATCAGCCTTACCCAACTGAAGTCGGAGATAAACCTCGTGGACGCACTAGCCACGGACGCCCACCAACACTTCCAGATGGTTGGCTCAATGACCCAGATGAATTAGTTCATGTTGAACTAGAAGACGCATTTTCGGGAGGCTAAGTGTTTATCTTCCGTTGGATACGTCGCACGATAACTTTAGTTTTACTCATCGCCTTAATCGCACCTGGATATGCAGTAACACAAGTATGGCGAGCGGCGAAGAACCCTGTTGTCAGAAATGCAGATGTGATTGTCGTTTTAGGTACCGCCCAACTTAACGGTAAACCAGGCGAAGCGTTAGAGGCCCGCTTAATTGAAGCTAAGCGAATCTTTGATTTAGGGTACGCGCCTTCAATTATTACGGTGGGTGCCGGTGCACCCGGAGATCGAACTACGGAAGCTGCGTCAGGAAAATATTGGTTACGCACTCACGGAATCCCTTCAAAGAAAATTACTGCAATTGAACAGGGGCGCGATACTTTAGTTAGCACAAAGGCATATGCCGCTTTGATGAAAAAACGCTACGTAAGTGATGTCATCATTGTTACCGATCCATTTCACTGCAAACGTGCAATCACTATGGCAAATGATCAAGGCGTAGTAAGTACCTGTTCTCCGGTTCAATCTGGCCCCAACACGATTGCCCAATCTGGATATAAGTATTTATTGCGTGAAGCTGGCGCATATTTGGTCTACATAACGGTGGGCCGCAGAGGCATTCAAGTTAGCGATCATTTACCCGGCGCAGATATCGTCACTAAGGTTATGCCGTGACGTATAGCAGCCATGATCAAGAGCGTTTTCTGGATGAACCGGCAAAACGTGCAGGCCGCACTGAATTTATGCGAGACAGGGCACGCGTTATTCATTCAGCTGCACTGCGCCGATTAGCTGCAAAGACGCAAGTTGCAGTGCCGTGGGAAAATGATTTTCAACGAACTCGCTTATCTCACTCACTTGAGTGTGCTCAGATTGGTCGCGAACTTGGTGAGTCACTAGGAGCAGATCCTGATCTGCAGGACACCGCATGTTTAGCCCATGATTTAGGTCATCCGCCTTTTGGTCACAATGGTGAAGAAGCACTAGCGGCAATTGCATCTGACTTTGGCGGTTTTGAAGGCAATGCTCAAAGTTTTAGATTGCTCGTACGTCTTGAAGCAAAAACGGTTGATGCT
Organism: Actinomycetota bacterium; assembly: GCA_009705165.1. GTDB lineage: Bacteria > Actinomycetota > Actinomycetes > Nanopelagicales > Nanopelagicaceae > Planktophila. The sequence continues at coordinate 3,630 of WLCU01000037.1, forward strand.
GAAGGTAAAAGCATTGGCTTAAATCTCACGCGCGCCTCTTTAGATGGTGCAACAAAATATCCATGGCCACGATCGCAAAATCCTCGCAAATTTGGTGTGTATGAGGATGATGTCGATGTATTTAACTGGATGCGAAAAGGTGCACCAGAAGGTGCACAGTGCATCGAAGCACAGATTATGGACTGGTCTGATGACTGCGCCTATTCAGTCCATGATTTAGAAGATGCAATTTTTGCTAATCAAGTTGAAGTTAAAAATTTTGAAAAAGACTTCGCGCAAATCTACTCAGTAATGATCAAAGATTATTCAAGTGATGCAACTGAACAAGAAGCAGTTGATGCACTTAAACGCTTATCCGCATTATCTGCTTGGCCGCATTATTACGATGGCACCCACCGATCTCTTGCACGCCTTAAAGATTCAACGAGCCAGTTAATTGGGCGCTTTGTTTTGGCGGCAGAAACCCAGACACGCAAAGTGCACGGAGACGGTCCACTTTCTCGATACAGCGCCAACCTTGAAATTCCACGTGAACAAATTGTTGAAGTAGATTTCCTAAAAGCTATTGCTGGGTACTACTTAATTAACGCTGCCCATTCTCAAGAACGCTATGCCAAGCAGCAGATAATCGTTGGCGAACTTGTAGAAATGCTTGTGGCAAGTGCCCCCCGAGAACTCGATTCCTTTTTTCTAAAAAGCTGGAATGAAGCAAGTGATGAGACTGCCAGAATGCGCGTAATAATTGACCAAGTTGCAGCGTTAACCGATCCTGGCGCATATGCGTTACACGCGCGGTTGCTGGCATCTCGGTAGGATTACAGGCATGGCCGGAAGAATTCGCGAAGAGGATGTTTCCTATATTCGCGACCGTGCACCGATAGATGAAATTGTCGGTGAGTATGTTCAATTAAAAAACGCCGGCGGCGGACAGAAAAAAGGGCTTTGTCCATTTCATGATGAAAAATCACCCTCTTTTCACGTAACACCTAGCAAGGGATATTTCCACTGCTTTGGTTGCCAAACTGGTGGCGACACAATTGCATTTCTCATGAAAATTGATCACTTAACTTTTACCGAAACTATTGAACGACTTGCAGATCGTATGGGTTACACCTTGCGTTATGACGAAGGAGGACCAAGCGCTCCATCTTTTTCCGCCGGTGCTCGTTCGCGATTAATTGCAGCAAATACCGAAGCTGCAAAATTTTATCAAGAGCAGCTCAACACCTCCCCAGATGCCGCTCACGGACGTGATCTTTTAACTAAGCGCGGATTTGATAAAGCTGCGTGCATGCAATTTGGCGTAGGTTTTGCACCAGATGAATGGGATGCCCTTACTAAACATTTACGCGCACTTGGATACACAATCGATGAGTTAGAAACTGCGGGACTTTCTAAAATGGGTCAACGCGGACCAATTGACCGATTTAGAAATCGTTTGACTTGGCCGATTAAAGATATCTCGGGAGATGTAGTTGGTTTTGGGTGCCGCAAGTTAGCAAGTGATGAAGAAGATCAAGGCCCTAAGTATTTAAATACACCTGAAACACCAGTCTATAAAAAGAGCCAAGTTCTTTACGGCTTAGATGCGGCGAAGAAAGAGATTGCAAAGAAGCGCCAGGCTGTGATTGTTGAGGGTTATACGGATGTAATGGCTGCCCAGTTAGCTGGAATCACGACCGCAGTTGCAACGTGTGGAACTGCATTTGGCGCCGACCACATTCGCATTTTGCGCCGATTACTGATGGATGATGATTCTTTTAGAGGCGAAGTTATCTTCACTTTTGATGGGGATGCTGCCGGTCAAAAAGCTGCCTTACGTGCATTTAATGAAGATCAGAAATTTGTAACTCAAACCTTCGTAGCCGTCGAACCTGATGGATTAGATCCGTGCGATTTACGTCAACAAAAAGGTGATTTAGCATTGCGCGATTTGATTGCACGACGTGTGCCACTTTTTGAATTTGCTATCCGCGCCGAACTAGCCCATCACAAATTAGATTCCGCCGAAGGTCGAGTCAATGCATTAAATGCTACGGCCCCACTTGTTGCACAAATTCGTGACAAGTCTCTACGGCCCGAATACACACGTTTACTGGCTGGCTGGCTTGGTACGGAAGTAGAAATTGTTTCCAAGGCAGTTTCTGCCGGGGTAAAAGCTGCACCAAGAATGATTGAACCTAATGAAACTGCCCAAGAGGAAAATAGCAACTGGCGTCCAGATCCAAACGAGGCCCGCTTAATTCTTGAACGTGAAGTTTTGAAAGCCCGATTACAAGAGCCCGCTTTATTTACCAATACATTATGGAGCGATATCGAATCTGGTGCATTTACGCATCCGGCGTATCGCCAAATGCAAAAGACGATAGACGAGTCACCTGAGATTTCTTTGGATTCGATTTCAGATGAAAAGATTAAGGCGCTCTTTACGGAGTTAACTGTCGAACCGATTCGGGCAGATGGAAAACCTACCGCTGCCTATGTTGAATCCATTGTTGCAAGGTTGCGCGAAGTAGCGATTTCACGTTCGATCGCAGAGCTAAAATCCTCGTTGCAGCGACTCAATCCCGTTGAAAATGAAATTGAATATAACGCCGCATTTGCCCAGTTGGTGGCACTAGAAAGCGCCCGCAGAAATCTGCATGATTTAGCGCTCGGGAGCCTTTAAGAACCCTCAATTTCAGCCAAGGCCTGTGCGTGCGCTAGAGTTTGCGCTTGCAACCGTAATCCCTGATAGCTCAACGGCAGAGCAGTCGACTGTTAATCGACAGGTTCTTGGTTCGAATCCAAGTCAGGGAGCTCTTATTTCTAAGGGTAGGCCTCTACCATCACCCACATGGGAACAATTCAAAGCTATCTTCGGACCGCCACAAATTCTTGGCGAACTCAATCAAATGCTTTGCGAGTTATGCGATTGTGGCTAGGTATCACGTGGATTTATGCCGGATGGGACAAAGCCAGTGATGCAGGTTTTCTAACAAGAGGTTCGGCAACTTTTATTGGGACTCAATTATCAGGTTATTCAACGCAGTCACCCGTGGGTTTTGCTTTTAATAAGTTAATTGAACATTCAGTTGCCGTTGGGATCTTTGTAATGGTCTCAGAGTTTGCTATTGGATTGGCTACCTTGCTCTGGGTTGCACCTAAGGTTGCAGCGTTTGGCGGTTTTATGATGTCAGTTGGTTTGTGGCTGGCAAGTAGCTTTCATGTTTCGCCATATTTTCTATCCAGCGATTCTGCTTATGCTGCTTTATGGTTGTCGTACTTAGCACTGTTATTAGAGAAGCGAAAGGGATTTACGATGTCACTAGAGCGTCGCGGAGTTTTACGAGTTGGTATTACGGGATTTCTGGCAGTGGCATTTGCTGGAGTTGGAAAATATTTTGCTACTGCAGCACCTGCTACAAGTGAGAATGCAGCTGCGGGTAAGAAAATTATCAAACTAGCATCAATTAAAATTGGATCAACGTACAACTTCACGACCCCTAATGGGGCTCCTGCGGTTCTATTTCGAACCAAGAAAGGTGTTTTTGCATACCAAGCTATTTGTACCCATCAGGGCTGCACAGTTGCTTACTCAAAGAGCAGCAAACATTTACAGTGTCCATGCCATGGCGCAGAGTTTGATCCGCTTAATTCAGCCAAACCTGTTGCTGGACCAGCTCAACAACCGCTACCTAAAGTTAAAGTTTCAATTAGTGGCGCGTGGGTAATCCAAGCGTAACTCCAGCGAAACACAGTCAAGGTATTCTTTAGCCATGGCCCTATTTCGACTTAGCATCTCACTTCCTGATCGCCCAGGTTCTCTTGGTCTTCTTGCATCTGCAATTGGCGCAGCTGGTGGAGATATTCGCGGATTAGTAGTTCTTAAATCTGAAGATGGTCGCGGTTATGACGATATAACAGTTGCGGTGCCTGGTAGTGATCCAACGGATTTACTCAACGTGCTGGGAGCCATTGGCGGGGTAGAAGTAGTTTCGATTAGCCCCGTTGAATAATTTCTGCGCCTTGGCTTGGAAGTGAAGTAAAAAAGCGTGGCGCTTTAAATTTATTTTCTGCAAATACTTTTTCTACGGCAGCAATTGTCTGGCGAACCTGAGCCGCTTTAATTAAAGCGATTGCGCTTCCTCCAAAACCTCCACCAACCATGCGGGCTCCTAATGCCCCAGCTGAAAGCGAAGCATCAACGGCTGCGTTAAGTTCAGGACACGATACGTTGTAATCATCGCGAAGGGATGCGTGAGATTGATTGAGTAATATTCCAAGTGCTACGAAATTCTTGGTTTCAAGTGCTAGAACGGCCTCCATTACGCGCTTCATTTCAGTGACTGCATGGCGCGCGCGCTTAAACTCGGTGTCACTAATTTTGCTTCGGGATGCTTCTAATGTAATCAAATCTAATTCGCGCAAAGATTTAATTTCAAGTTTTTTGACCACCGATTCACATGCCGCTCGGCGTTCGGCGTAGCCTCCATCAGTTAGCGAGTGATGTGCTTGCGTATCAATGATCAAGAGCTCTAAACCACTAGATGCCACATCGAAAGCAATATTTTGTGTTGTGAGATCACGACAATCAAGAAGTAAGGCCGAACCGGTTTGCGCCATTAGTGAAACTGATTGATCCATAATTCCGCAGGGAACGCCGACATATTCATTTTCAGCTTTTTGAGTTAATCTCGCCAACTCTTCGAGTGAGTAACCAAAAGAAAAAAGATGGTTAAGTGCAGTTGCGACCGAGCATTCAAGCGCTGCCGAAGATGACAGGCCCGCACCAAGTGGCACATGACCATCAATCATTATGTCGATGCCTTTTTCTAGCCCCATGGCCCACATCACTCCAAGTGGGTAGCGCTCCCAT
>WLCU01000038.1 GCA_009705165.1 Actinomycetota bacterium
ATTCGATCGGCCCCTGCCAAGTAACCAAGTTCGGCAGCAGCAACTCCTGTGCCACGATCATTATGTGGGTGAAGTGAAACAATCACGCTTTCACGGTTATTAAGATTGCGACACATCCATTCGATTGAATCGGCGTAAACATTTGGCGTCGCCATTTCAACCGTTGCTGGCAAGTTCATAATGGTTTTCCACTGTGGCGTTGGCTTCCACACATCATTAACTGCGTTGCAAACCTCTACGGCAAATTCGAGTTCAGTGCCGGTATATGACTCTGGTGAATACTCAAATGAGACTTTAGTTTCAGGAACTGTCTTTACTAAATCAAGACAGATTTTGGCCGCATCAGTTGCTATCTTCTTGATGCCATCTTTTTCAAGACCAAAGACAACTCGGCGTTGCAAAGTAGAGGTTGAGTTATAAAGGTGAACAATCGCCTGCTTTGAACCCTTGATAGCTTCGAAAGTCCGCACGATTAAAGCTTCGCGTGCCTGTGTCAAAACCTGAATAACTACATCATCTGGAATTAAGTTCTCTTCAATAATTTTACGGACGAAATCAAAATCAGTTTGGCTAGCACTTGGGAAACCAACTTCAATCTCTTTGTAACCCATCGCTACCAAAAGTTTGAACATGGCTAACTTACGAGGCGTGTCCATTGGATCGATAAGCGCTTGATTGCCATCTCGAAGATCCACTGAGCACCACTGTGGTGCTTTCGTGATTTTCTTATTAGGCCAAGTGCGATCTGGAAGATCTATTGGATGAAAAGGTTCGTAGCGATGCACTGGCATCGTTGACGGTACTTGCTTAGGAAAATTCATTTCTATTGCTCCTTATTTGTGTGCGGAATTTGTCTGTTTACCGATACGACAAACCCCGCAGCGAGGGGATCGGTTATTTGACCCCGCCACGGCAGCTAAGGAGGAGACTGCGTGTGTTCATGACCTAAGGGTAACGCGCAAATTAAAGAACTGGCAAATATCGATCTAGTTCGTAAGCGCTCACCTGTCGGCGATAGTCCTGCCATTCAGCGCGCTTATTGCGCAGAACATACTCGAAGACGTGCTCGCCTAAAGTTTCACGTACTAATTCACTTTTCTCCATTGCAGAAATAGCTTCATTTAGATTTGAGGGCAAAGAGATTGGATCCTTGGAATCATGCAATTCATAGCCTTCTTCAACGCCCTTTAAGCCAGCGGCAAGCATTACTGCATATGCAAGGTAAGGGTTACATGCAGTGTCTGGAGATCTAAATTCGATGCGCGTTGAATTTTCCTTCTTTGGCTTATACATAGGAACACGAACAAGGGCGCCGCGATCACTTGGTCCCCAGTTAACAAATGCCGGCGCTTCTCCCCCGCCATGCAAACGTTTATAAGAATTAACCCACTGATTTGTAATTGCAGTAATTTCTGGAGCATGCTTTAAAAGACCTGCGATAAATGAACGGCCAACCTTTGAAAGATTTAGTTCGGCAGTTGAATCATAGAAAGCATTCTCTTCACCCTTGAAAAGAGAAACGTGAGTATGCATTCCGCTACCTGGGTGATCAGTAAATGGTTTAGGCATAAAAGATGCATGGAAACCTTGATCAAGTGCCACTTCTTTAATTACATGGCGGAAAGTCATGATGTTATCGGCAGTGCTTAAAGCATCGGCATAACGAAGATCAATTTCTTGCTGACCAGGTGCGCCTTCGTGATGTGAGAATTCCACTGAAATCCCCATGGCTTCTAGCAAAGTAATTGCTTGGCGCCTGAAATCGTGACCTACAACTGCAGGCGTGTGATCAAAGTAGCCACCTTGATCAACAGGTATCGGAGCTTTTCCTGCTTCAGGCTTTTCTTTAAATAAGAAGAACTCAATCTCAGGGTGGGTGTAGCAGGTGTAACCCATGCCAGCTGCTTTTTCTAAAGTGCGACGTAAAACATTTCTTGGATCTGCAGGTGAGGGCGCACCATCTGGCATGACAATGTCGCAAAACATACGTGCTGCTCCTGGAGCTTCAGTTCGCCAAGGCAAAATAGAAAAAGTTGCAGGATCTGGTTTAGCTAACATGTCTGATTCAGTAACACGGGCAAAGCCTTCGATTGCTGAACCATCAAAACCAATGCCTTCAGCAAATGCGTTTTCTAGTTCAGCCGGTGCAATTGCAACAGATTTTAAAAAGCCCAACACGTCGGTAAACCACAAGCGCACAAAGCGAATATCTCGCTCTTCCAAAGTGCGAAGAACGAACTCCTGCTGCTTACTAATCTCTGTGCTCATGCGATGCATTCTTACAAAGAGAAGTTACGGCCGTGTTAACTAGATGGAGAAACTATCGCTGCTTTCAAGCGTAGAACGCGCCGGAACGTCTCGAGTTACAACCATGTTGGCACTAATTCGAGAGCCTTCACCAACCGTGACGTTTCCAATGATTCGAGCCCCGGCACCCAGAATCACATTGTTTTCAATGGTGGGGTGACGCTTGCTGTGTGTGAAACCGCGTGAACCCAAAGTAACGTCGTGATACACCATTACATCGTCGCCAATGATTGTAGTTTCACCAATAACAACGCCCATACCGTGGTCAATGAAAAACCTGCGACCAATTGTGGCACCTGGGTGAATTTCAACGCCCGTAGTAAAGCGAACTGCATTTGAATGAATGCGTGCCAGCAATTTCAAATTCAGTTTCCATAGCAGGTGAGAAATTCGGTGACCCCAAACTGCATGAACACCTGGATAAGCAAGAGCTACCTCTAAACGATTACGCGCAGCAGGGTCGTGGGTCAGCGCGTTATCCAAATCTTCTTTTATTCTGCTGATGATTGACATTTTTATTCAGCTAAATCCTGATACAAAACCGTTGATAGATATCGCTCACCAGATGAAGCAAGGATTACAACAATGTTTTTGCCTGCAAACTCTGGACGCTTTGCAACTTCAGTTGCGGCCCACAACGTTGCTCCTGAAGAGATACCCGCCAAAATTCCCTCTTCTGCAGCAGCACGACGTGCATACTTCATCGCATCATCTGCCGTTGCATCCAAAATCTCATCATAAACAGTTCGATCCAAAATATTTGGAATGAAATTGGGCCCAATTCCTTGCAGTGGATGCGGACCTGGTGCTCCACCATTTAAAATTGGCGATGCTGCTGGTTCGACACCAAAAATTTTGATTGCTGGGTTTTTCTCTTTCAAAAAACGCCCCGTGCCGGTAATTGTTCCACCGGTACCAATTCCTGAAACAAAGGCATCAACTTTGCCATCAAGATCGCGCCAAATTTCTGGGCCAGTTGTCTTGTAGTGAATTGCAGGTCCTGCCTCATTTTCAAATTGGCGAACTAGAACAGCGCCAGATTCACCGAGTTTTTCGGCGGCAGCAACTGCCCCTTTCATTCCATCGGCTGCTGGAGTTAAAACAAGTTCTGCCCCAAAAGCTAAAATTAACTTACGGCGCTCTTTTGAAACTGACTCAGGCATTGTGAAAATTGATTTATAACCTCGAGCTGCGGCAACCATGGCAACACCGATTCCTGTGTTTCCTGAAGTTGCTTCAACAACGGTTCCGCCTGGTTTTAGCGCTCCGCTAGCTTCTGCAGCATCAATCATTGCAATCGCTAAGCGATCTTTAATTGAAGAAGTTGGGTTATAGAACTCCAGCTTTGCATAGACATTTCCTGCTGAGCCATCATTGATCTTGTTAATGCGAACTAACGGTGTGTTTCCAAATGCTTCTGTAATTGTGTTGTAAACGCTCATGATTCTCCCTAGAAAAATTGATTGAAAATAATTAACTCACTGCGGGGTATTGCGGGCTATGAGAATCAGCAGCTGCAGGAAGTAGATAGGCAGAAATCAACGACGCGATTTCGCGTGAAGAGCCAAGTTACAATTGATTTCACAGGTAAATTCTACTTAAAACAATAAAATGTGCGAGTTGCAAGTAATTCGCAAAAACTTAGATCTCATTCCAGCGCGAAGTCATTGGTAAGCGACGATCTTTGCCAAAGGCTCGGCCCGAAACCTTGGCACCAGGAGGATATTGCCGGCGTTTGTATTCGGCTTTGTCCACCAATGAAATAACTCTGCGAATTAATACTTCATCAAATCCATCTTTTAGTAAGGCGTCGAAGCCATGATCTTCATCGACATACAGACGCAAGACTTGATCAAGCAAGGGATAGTCAGGTAACGAATCTGAGTCTTTTTGATCCGGGCGAAGTTCAGCACTTGGCTCTTTTGTAATTGAACGCTGCGGTATTGGTGGGGTTTGACCATTGGCGACGGCCTGAGCATTTCGCCATGTGGCCAGTGCCCACACATCGGTTTTATAAATGTCTTTGATCGGTGCAAAACCGCCCACTGCATCGCCATAAAGTGTTGAATAACCAACGGCTAATTCGCTCTTGTTTCCGGTTGCCAAAACGATGTGGCCCTCTTGGTTTGAAATCCCCATCAACGTTGTTCCGCGCACACGTGCTTGTAAATTTTCTTCTGCGATGCCTTTTAGCAAAAGGTTGCTCAAAAAGCTTTCAACCATGGGCTCTATCGAAATTGTTCTAAAACTAATCCCTGTCGCATTTGCCAATGCGACGGCATCTTCTACGGAATGATCGGATGAATACTTGCTTGGCATCGCAACACCATGCACATTGACTGCACCCACGGCATCGATTGCAATGGCGGCAACCAGGGCTGAATCAATACCTCCTGAAAGACCAACAAGAACGGATTTAAAGCCATTCTTTTTGATGTAGTCGCGAAGTCCAATAACAAGGGCCGCCCACATCTCGGCTTGATCACTAAGTCTTGGCGCAATGAGCGCGTTCGCTGTTTTTGCTGGCACAGCTACATCATTAGAAATAACAACATCTGGGGTTGAGCTAGATTCTGCGCAATCAATTTCAATAATTAAAAGTTGATCCTCAAATTGAACTGCTCGAGAAATTAACGCCCCAGCTTTATCCACCACAATTGTGTCACCATCAAAAACCAAGTCATCCTGTCCCCCAGTCATGTTGACATAAGCAAGAGGTGCACCGATTTCTTTGGCACGCTTTTGAACCAGCGCCAAACGCACATCATCTTTATTGCGCTCAAAAGGTGAACCGTTAGGAACTACAACTAAACCGGGTCTGCGCGCGGCCACGGCATCCATGGAGTGCCAAATATCTTCACAAATTGCAACTGCCACATCAACGCCATGAATGCGAACAACTAAATCGCTCGTGCCTGGTGTGAAATTTCTAAATTCATCAAATACGCCGTAGTTCGGTAGATGTCGTTTGACATAGCGGGCTTTGATTTTTCCTTCATGAATTACGGCCACCGCATTTTGTGGGCCCTTGTCCAAATATCCAACAATTGCAACGATGTCGCCTTTAATCTGTGAAGCCACTTCTTCAAGGGCGTTGATGCTTGCTGCTTGGAAAGAAGGACGAAGTGCCAAATCTTCAACTGGATAACCCGTAATAATCATTTCGGGAAAGACAATCAGATGCGCTCCTGCAGATTGGGCAGACTGCACACTGGATTTAATCAAGGCAGCGTTGCCCGCAAGATCTCCCACGGTTGGGTTGATCTGAGCTAGCGCTACAGACAACTTCATTTTTCAAGTGTAACGGGGGTACCCTTGTGCCCGTACCCGGGGACTGCTTTTGGCAGCGTCGAGGAGAGGAAAATATGGAAAGCCTTTATGGCGGTGCCGTGCACCGACGCATAACAATTGCTGATTTAGCTGCGGCAAAAACTCGTGGCGAAAAATGGGCCATGCTCACTTCATATGAGCAGATGACGGCAGAAATCTTTGACGAAGCTGGCATTCCCGTGCTTTTGGTTGGCGACAGCGCGGGCAATAATTTCTTAGGAGAAATCAACACAATTCCGGTCACGGTCGATGAGTTAATTCCATTGACCCGCGCCGTTGTTAGAGCTTCAAAGCGGGCTTTAGTCATTGCCGATCTGCCATTTGGTTCTTATGAATCATCGCCAGAGTTAGCCCTTGCTACATCGACTAGATTTTTCAAAGAGTCTGGTGCCATGGGAGTAAAAATCGAAGGCCCACATATTGCAACGGTTGAAAAATTAGTCGCTTCTGGAATTCCCGTAATGGGGCACGTTGGATTAACGCCACAAGCCGTCCATTTACTAAGTGGCTACAAAGTCCAGGGCCGCACCGACGGTGAGGCCATCCTTGACGCCGCACTTGCCCTTGAAAAAGCTGGGGCTTTTGCCATTGTCCTTGAACTTGTTCCGGCCGATCTTGCTGCTCGAATTACTGCAGCATTAAAGATTCCAACTATCGGAATTGGCGCTGGAGTTAACTGTGATGCACAAGTGCTTGTTTGGACTGACATGATGGGGATTACTAAAAACCCACCAAAACTTGCCAAGGCTTACCGGAATATGCGAAGTGAGTTATTGGCCGCAGCTAGCGAATTTGCAGCCGACGTTTCGCAGGGCTCATTTCCTGCAGCTGAACATACTTTCAACTAATCTTCACCGATGGCCAAGTACGCAATAGATATCTCTCCGCTGCGTAAATCCCGCGATTTTCGTAACTTGTGGGCGGCCGGACTCATTTCCTATTTCGGATCAATGATTACTTATGTTGCTGTGCCTTTTCAGATTAAAGAGCTGACCAACTCCTACGTCGCAGTGGCCATTAGTGGGCTGATTGAAATCGTGCCCTTGGTTATTTTTGGCCTTTACGGTGGAGTCTTGGCCGATGCCATAGACCGTAAGAAATTAATCTGGATAACCGAAGCGCTCTCACTTTTATTTACCGCTTTATTGCTTATTAATTCGCTCTTGGACTCCCCTTCAATTCTTCTTATTTATGTGGTCTCTGGCCTTTTTGCAGCAACTAGCGGATTACGGCAACCTGCAATGCAGGCAGCCCTTCCTCGACTTGTCGATCATGAAGACATGACGGCAGCTGCGGCACTGATGAGTATTAGATGGCAGGCCGGTGTGATCATTGGTCCAACTATTGGCGGAATTCTTATATCCACTTTTTCGGTAGCTGTTGGTTATGCCGCCGATATTGCAACCTTTGTTATTTCCTTAATTTTGCTTGCCCTGCTTAGCAATATCCCGCCTTCACAAGAGGCCGAAAAGCCATCTCTGGCTGGCTTATTTGAAGGAATCAAATATGCCTTTGCCCGCAAAGATTTATTGGGCACTTACCTCATCGATTTGGCTGCAATGTTTTTTGCAATGCCTACCGCCCTGATTCCTTTTTGGGCAGATCAACTTGGAACGCCTTGGGCACTCGGTTTGCTTTATGCCGCAGGAACTATTGGTTCAATTGCCGTGACCATCACAAGTGGTTGGACGAAAAATGTTCGCTTCTATGGGCGGGCAATTATGTGGGCCGCAATTGGTTGGGGCGCAGCGATTGCTTTGGCTGGAGCAACTAATTACCTTGCCCTGGTGCTGTTTTTCTTAGCAGCCGCCGGTGCATCCGACATGATCAGTGCGCTGTTTAGATCAGCGATGTGGAACCAAACAATCCCAGATAATTTCCGCGGACGCCTTGCTGGTATCGAATTGCTCTCATATTCATTAGGCCCCCTTGCCGGACAGATGCGCGCAGCTGGAATGGCAGCAGCATTTTCATTAACTTTTTCCGTCACTGCAGGGGGAATTATCTGCATTATTTCGGTGGCATTACTGGCCAGTTTTCTTCCAACTTTTAGGAAATTTGACATAAAAACGGACAAATTTGCCCTCGAAAAGGAGGCTGAAAGCCGAAATTTACGCGTGAATCCTCAATCTGAGGGTGAGATTGTCTAATTTTGTAAGAAATTAGCTTTTTTTAATAATTTTTAATGAAAATTTATTATCTTCAATAAAATATTTATGAAATTTTCCATAGATGCATAAAAATAATAAAAAATAATTTGCGACACGCACTTAAATATTTATCACAAAATGTTGGCATTTTTACCTAAATGATGTCACGCTTATCCACGAAAAGGTTTGGGTGACGGATCCGAACCATTCCGATAGGAGAAGTACGTGGCCGCAGCAAAGAAAGCAGCACCAAAGAAGCGCAAGAAGGCAGCTGCTCCAGCAGCTCCAAAGAAGCGCAAGAAGGCTGCTGCAGTAGCAGCACCAAAGAAGCGCAAGAAGTCAGCAGCAAAGAAGGCTGCTCCAAAGAA
>WLCU01000039.1 GCA_009705165.1 Actinomycetota bacterium
ACAATCTGTGCTCTGTGGCGGTGCATCACAGTTGGTTATGTACGGCTTTGAAACTTTGACAGAAGCTGGTTACCAACCTGAAGTTGCCTACTTTGAATGCTTACACGAACTAAAACTCATCGTAGATTTAATGTACGAGGGTGGAATTGCAAAGCAGCGTTGGTCAGTTTCTGACACAGCAGAATTTGGTGATTATGTTTCTGGTCCACGAGTGATTGATCCACATGTAAAAGAAAACATGAAGGCAGTTCTTGCAGATATCCAGAGCGGTGCATTTGCTAAGCGCTTTATCGATGATCAAGAAGCAGGCGCACCAGAGTTCAAATCTCTTCGCGCTAAAGGTGAAACTCACCCAATCGAAGCCGTTGGTCGCGAACTTCGCAAAATGTTCTCATGGATGAAGCAGTCAAAGGGCGACGATTACAAAGAGGGCAGCGCGGCGCGTGGCTAAACCTGTTGTATTAATCGCTGAAGAGTTAAGTCCTGCAACCCTTGAAGCGCTAGGTCCCGATTTTGAGGTCGTTAATTGTGACGGCGCAGATCGCGGTCAGCTTCTTGCCGCTCTTGCAAAAGGGGTAGATGCAGTCTTGATTCGTTCTGCAACCAAGATGGATGCAGAAGCGATTGATGCAGCAAAAGGTTTAAAAGTTATTGCACGTGCTGGAGTCGGGTTAGACAATGTTGATATTCCTGCGGCAACTGCTGCCGGAGTCATGGTTGTTAACGCACCTACTTCAAATATCGTAAGTGCGGCAGAGCTTGCAATTTCATTATTGCTTGCATCTGCCCGCTTTATTTCACCGGCAAATGCAGCGCTTCGTAATGGCAAATGGGCACGTTCAAAATACACAGGCGCTGAACTTTTTGAAAAAACTTTAGGCATCGTTGGATTTGGTCGCATCGGTCAACTGGTTGCATCTCGTATGCAGGCATTTGGAATGAATGTTGTTGCTTATGATCCATACTTGCAACCTGCTCGTGCAGCTCAACTTGGAGTTAAGTTAGTCGAACTTGATGAACTCTTAAAAAACTCTGATTTCATCACAATTCACTTGCCAAAAACCAAAGAAACTGCAAATTTAATTGGCGCGCAGGCGCTTAAGAAAGTTAAGCCATCTGTCCGCATTATTAATGCTGCTCGTGGTGGAGTGCTTGATGAAGCAGCATTATTTGATGCAATCACTGAAGGCCGTGTTGCAGGCGCAGGTCTTGATGTTTTTTCAACTGAACCATGTACTGACTCACCATTATTTGCACTCGATCAAGTTGTTGCGACTCCGCACCTTGGTGCATCAACCGATGAAGCTCAAGAGCGTGCAGGCATTGCAGTAGCGGTATCTGTTCGCAAAGCTTTAGCTGGCGAACTTGTACCTGATGCAGTAAATGTTAAAGGCGGCGTGATTCATGAAGATATCCGCCCATCTCTGCCACTAGTAGAAAAAATGTCAGAAATTGCAACTGAACTATTGGGCGAACTTCCAGTAAATATCGATGTAGTTGTTAAAGGCGAAATCTCTGTCCATGATTCGTCAATTCTTGGAATCAGCGCGCTTAAAGGTGCGCTTTTAGCCGTTGGCGCGGAAGAAGTTACTTATGTCAACGCTCCAGGTCTTGCAACTGAACGCGGCATGACATCTGCAGTCACTACAACTGCTGAAAGTCATGAGTATCGTTCAGTGATTACTTTGCGCGCCACAACTGGCACAGGAAAAGCAATGAGCATCGATGGAACGTTGATGGGAATCAAGCAAACTCAAAAAATTGTTGCCATCGATTCATTCCGCTTAGATTTACCGCCTGCAGCAAATATCCTCTTCATTCGTTATGTAGATCGCCCAGGAATTATTGGAATCGTTGGACATACTTTGGGCGAAGCTAAGGTAAATATTGCCGGCATGCAGGTAGCTCGAGATGAAGCTGGGGGCACTGCGCTCATGGCGCTAACAGTAGATTCACAAGTCAGCGAAGATATCGTTGCAAAAGTTAAGAAGGATACGGATGCCGAATTTGCGCGATCTGTATTTTTGGTGGAGTAATGAAAACTATCAATCTAGCCGTAATTGCCGGAGATGGAATCGGACCTGAGGTTGTTGCCGAAGGCTTGAAGGTTCTAGATGCCGTTGCAAAAAAATATGAAGTTACATTCAACAAAACCTCATATGACCTAGGTGCAGGTTTCTGGCATCGCACCGGGGAAGTCCTGCCACAAACAATTTTGGATGAAATCGCAACTAAAGATGTAATTCTTCTTGGCGCAGTTGGAGATCCAACAGTTCCATCTGGAGTCTTAGAGCGCGGACTATTACTTAAACTTCGCTTTGCTTTTGATCATTACATTAATTTGCGACCAGCTCGTTTGATGCCAGGTGTTACTGGCCCGTTAGCAACTAAATCACCGATTGATTTCGTGGTTGTGCGCGAAGGCACCGAAGGTCCATATGTTGGTGCAGGCGGAGTTCTGGCTGAAGGCACAGATGCCGAAATTGCAACTGAAGAAAGTTTAAACACAAGACGCGGCGCAGAACGTGTAATCCGTGATGCCTTTGAGCGTGCATTAAAACGTGAGCGCAAAAAGCTCACTCTTGTACATAAAAACAACGTATTAACTCGTGCTGGAGGACTTTGGACTCGCACGTTTAACGAAGTAGCTAAGGAATATCCAACGGTTACGACAGATTATTTACATGTTGATGCCGCATCTATGTTTTTTGTAACCAATCCTGAACGCTTTGACGTTGTCGTTACTGATAATTTATTTGGGGATATTTTGACTGATATCGCAGCAGCAATCTGCGGCGGAATCGGTTTGGCTGCATCTGGAAACATCAATCCAACTGGAAAATATCCTTCAATGTTTGAACCAGTCCATGGTTCTGCGCCAGATATTGCCGGTAAAAACATCGCAGATCCAACTGCCACAGTTATGTCTGTTGCCATGATGCTTGATCACTTAGGTTATGGCCAAGCTGCACGCGATGTAGAACGTGCGGTGGCTGCGGATTTAGCATCACGTGGTGATTCAAAGCGAAGCACAAGTGAAGTTGGAGATGCGCTAGTAAAAGCGCTATAAGAAAATGAAAATTACGCTTAATCCCAATGCGAAAGATGATGCAACACGTAATGCATTAGTTGCTGAAGGTGGTTTTGGAAAGCACTACACAGACCACATGATTATCTGCGAGTGGAATGAAAAAGACGGCTGGGCAGAGCCAGAGTTAATACCTTATGGTCCGCTTTCTTTAGATCCAGCAACTGCCGTTTTCCACTACGGTCAAGAAATTTTCGAAGGCATGAAGGCATATCGCCAACCTGATGGTGGAATTTCACTATTTCGCCCGGAAGCAAATGCAAAGCGATTTAATAACTCTGCTAAGCGTCTGGCTCTACCTGAGATGCCCGTTGAGTTATTTCTGGAAACTATTCAAACTCTTGTAAAGCAAGATGCCGGTTGGGTTCCAAATAAAGTGGGAGAGTCTTTATATATTCGCCCATTTATGATTGCAACAGAAGTTGGTTTGGGTGTACGCCCAACTAATAAAGCAACGTACATTCTTATTGCAACACCGGCGGGTGCCTACTTTGACCCCTCAAAAGCCGTCTCTGTTTGGATTTCAACTGAATATGTACGCGCGGCCCAAGGTGGAACAGGTGAGGCAAAATGCGGTGGAAACTATGCAGCTTCCCTTGTTGCACAAAAAGCTGCAGCTAAAGAGGGTTGCGATCAAGTTGTTTGGATCGATGCCAAAGAGCGCAAGTGGGTCGAAGAGATGGGTGGCATGAACCTTTACTTCGTAAAGGGCAAAGGCGCCGATGCAACTGTTATTACTCCAAAATTAACTGGAACATTGCTTCCTGGAATCACTCGCGATTCGATTTTATCTGTCGCCAAAGATCTTGGTTATAAAGTTGAAGAAGTAATGCTTTCCGTCGATGATTGGCGTGACGGAGTTGCCTCTGGTGAAATTACAGAGATTTTTGCTTGTGGAACTGCCGCAGTTGTTTCTCCAGTTGGTTCAGCCAAGAGTGCGATGGGCACTTGGGTGACAGGTGATGGGCAACCCGGAACAATCACAATGCAGATTCGCAACCATTTACTTGGAATTCAGCATGGAACAATCGCCGATTCACATGGATGGGTTGAAAAGGTCTGCTAATGCCAGTATCTGATGCATTTCATATTTATGACACCACTTTGCGTGATGGCGCACAGCAAGAAGGTTTAAATCTTTCTGTCCATGACAAATTAGCAATAGCCAGACATTTAGATGAACTTGGTGTTGGTTTTATTGAAGGCGGATGGCCAGGAGCAAATCCGAAAGATACAGAATTTTTCGCCCGTGCGAAAAAAGAATTAACGCTTAAGAATGCAACATTTGTAGCATTTGGTGCAACTCGTCGACCAAATGTTAAAGCTGCCGATGATGTTTTGCTTGGAGCGTTGCGAGATTCAGGTGCACCTGCTGTTACTTTGGTTGCAAAAGCTTTTGACCGCCACGTTGATTTGGCCCTTAAGACCACTCTTGATGAAAACCTTGAAATGATCCGTGATTCTGTCAGTCACTTAATTCAAGAAGGCCAGCGCGTTTTCCTTGATGCTGAGCATTTCTTTGATGGTTATCGCAGCAATCGTGCATATGCACTTGAAGTTGTTCGAACTGCTGCCGAAGCTGGGGCCGATGTAATTGCCCTTTGCGATACTAACGGTGGCATGTTGCCTGATGAGTTATCACAAGTTGTGCATGATGTTTTAACTGCAAGTTCTGCCCGACTTGGCATCCATTGCCATAACGACACAGGTTGCGCAGTTGCAAACTCAATGGCAGCAGTTGCCGCAGGTGCAACTCATGTTCAAGGAACGCTTAATGGTTATGGAGAGCGCACCGGAAATGCTGATCTAGTAACAATTATTGCAAACTTAGAGTTGAAAAAGCATCAACTTGTTTTGCCTCAAAATGCATTGCGTGAAGCTTTTAGAATTTCACATGCCGTTGCAGAGGTTACAAATGTTTCTTCAAGTGCTCGTCAGCCTTATGTAGGAGTTTCGGCTTTTGCGCATAAGGCAGGTTTGCATGCCAGTGCAATCAAAGTGGACCCATCGTTGTATCAGCATGAGGATCCAGCATCAGTTGGAAACGATATGCGAATGCTTGTTTCTGATATGGCTGGGCGAGCATCAATTGAATTAAAGTCACAAGAACTAGGTGTAGATCTTGGCGGCGATAAAGAACTCATCGGGCGCATTGTTGATCGCGTAAAAGAAATGGAATCGCGCGGATTTACTTTTGAAGCCGCTGACGCATCCTTTGAACTTCTTGTGCATGAAGAAATGACCGGTAAAAGGCCATCATTTTTTACAATCGATCACTGGCTTACAACAGTTGAAAGATCTGAAGATCAAAGCATTTTGACTAGAGCCGAAATTAAAGTTACCGCCATGGGCAAGCAGATTTCTTGCACTGGAGTCGGAAATGGTCCAGTCAACGCATTTGATAATGCACTTCGTACGGGATTAAAAACTTTGTACCCAGAATTAGAAGTTCTTGAGCTCACCGATTACAAGGTACGAATTCTCGAAGGGCGCTTGGGAACTGGCGCAGTCACTCGCGTTTTAGTTGAAACCAGTGATGGTAAGGGTGAATGGAACACAGTTGGCGTGCACGAAAACGTCATTGCTGCGTCGGCGATGGCACTTGAGGATGCTGTCACCTTCGGTCTTCTTCGTCAGGGACGCAAACCCGAGTAAAGTTTGCAAGGTGAGCGAATCATTTGAGAAGTTACTTGCCACTTTTCAACGCCACCTTGAAGTCGAACGTAACCTCTCCGTTCATACAATCCGTGCTTACATGGGGGACTTATCCTCTTTGCTTCAACATCTTGAAGATCTTGGGGTACATGAGTTAGCCAATTTAGAGTTATCGCATTTGCGTTCGTGGCTTGCCAACCAACAGATAAAGGGTGCATCCCGAACAACTATTTCAAGGCGCGCAGTGTCCGTCAGATTATTTACTAAATGGGCTGTAACTCAGAACATTTTAGAAAAAGATGTTTCGGTAACTTTGGCTACACCTAAAGGCCACCGTACTTTGCCTGAAGTCTTAGGGATTGCAGATGCAAAAACAGCAATGGAATCAATGGCAACTCGCGCCAGCGAAGAAGAAACACCTGTCTCGCTTCGAGATGTAGCGATGGTCGAAATTCTCTATGCAAGTGGCGCACGTGTTGCCGAGCTCTGTGGACTGGACTTGCAAGATGTTGATTACAACCGCCAAACAATTCGTGTTTTAGGTAAAGGAAATAAAGAACGCGTTATTCCGATAGGAAACCCTGCAATGCGGGCGCTTCGAAAGTGGTTAGACCACGGTCGCGATCAGGTTGCTAATGCCCAATCTGAAAAAGCGATTTTTCTTGGCAGCCGAGGAAAGCGTATTGATCAACGCGCAGTTCGCACTGTTGTGTACGAAGCCTTATCTGCAATTGAAGGTATTGAACGTATGGGTCCACACGCACTTCGACATTCTGCAGCTACGCATCTACTTGAAGGTGGCGCAGATCTGCGCACTGTTCAAGAAATTTTAGGTCATGCATCTTTAGCAACTACTCAGATTTATACTCATGTATCTACTGAACGTTTGCAAAAAGCATTTAAACAGGCGCACCCACGCGCATGAATAATTCAATAGTAGTAATTCCAACGTACAACGAAGTAGACAGTATTGGCGCTTTGCTTGACGAGTTGAACTTACTCGAAGTGGATGTATTAATTATTGACGATGGCTCACCCGATGGAACAGAACAGATTTGTTTGGCACATGGCGTTGAAGTTATTCAACGTGGCCAAAAACTAGGTCTAGGAAGTGCTTATCGAGTTGGATTTCAAACCGCCCTAGAACGCGGATACAAAAACATCATCGAAATGGATGCCGATGGGTCCCATCAAGTAAGTGATTTAGTGAAAATGATGCAATGGATTGGTTCGGCTGACTTAATTATTGGTTCTCGTTGGGTACTTGGCGGACGGATTCAAAACTGGAGCAAGTTTCGCGAGTATCTTTCAAAAGCTGCAAATAGATATGCCAACCTCATGCTTTCTTTACATGTTTTGGATACAACGGCCGGCTTTCGAATTTATAGCGCACCACTTTTAAACAAAATGCAGATATCAACTATTGCCAGCGAGGGTTATTGCTTTCAAATTGAGATGACTCGTAGGGCGATTGCACGTGGAGGGTCGATCAAAGAAGTTCCGATTACCTTTATCGAACGCGAACACGGGGTAAGTAAAATGAGCTTTGCTATTGCCCTAGAAGCCGTGGTTCGCATCACCGCTTGGGGATTTGCCCGCATAATCGGGCGGTAATTTGCCCCCACGGGCTCAGGTAAGATTTGGCCTGCACCAGGTTAGAGAAATTTAACCGGTGACATCTCAGCACTGCGGCGACCATCTGGTCGGTGAATCATCTCGGTCCGTTAAATCGGTGGATGAAATTCAGTGCGACGGGCCAGACAAATTGTTTGGCCATAAACCGAGCAGGTTTTCTCTTTGCATGCGTGCAGAGAAAAACCTAAGAAGGAGTATGCCGAAATGGCAGTTGTAACAATGCGCGAGCTCCTCGACAGCGGAGTCCACTTCGGACACCAGACTCGTCGATGGAACCCAAAGATGAAGCGTTTTATTTTCACAGAACGCAATGGCATCTACATCATCGATATCCAGCAATCACTTTCATTGATCGACAATGCATATGAGTTCGTTAAGGACACAGTTGCAAAGGGCGGTCATGTGTTGTTCGTTGGAACAAAGAAGCAAGCACAAGAACCAATCATCGAACAGGCTGCACGCGTTGGTATGCCAACAGTGACCGAGCGCTGGTTAGGTGGAATGCTTACAAACTTCCCAACTGTGTATAAGCGAATTCAGCGCCTCAAGGAGCTTGAAGCTCTTGAAGAGAAGAACGATTTACTTCTAACAAAGAAGGAACTCCTAGTTCTTCGTCGCGAACGCGAAAAACTATTTAAGAACCTTAACGGAATCCGTAACATGACTAAGTTGCCTTCAGCAATCTGGGTTGTTGATACAAAGAAAGAGCACCTAGCTGTACAGGAAGCTAAGAAGCTTGG
>WLCU01000004.1 GCA_009705165.1 Actinomycetota bacterium
CTGCAACTTCACAACGCTCCAAAGCAGTTTGGGTACGAAGCGACGCGTAATAATCCGTTCCAGATGCTTGATTGGCGCGCTTTTTTAATCCTGCGGTATCGATGAATCGCCAAATGGATCCACCGAATTCGATGAGTTCATCCACTGGATCACGAGTAGTACCAGCAACATCATCAACAATTGAGCGGTGTTCACCAGCTAAAGCATTAAGCAAAGAAGATTTACCAACGTTAGGTCGCCCAATTAATGCAACCTTTCGGTAACCATCCTGAGTTTGTGCTCCCCCAACTTCAGGAAGTTTTGCAACGATGTTATCCAGCAAATCTCCAGAACCACGACCATGTAGAGCTGAAACAAAATAAGGCTCACCTAAACCTAATGACCAAAGTCCATGCGCTTCAGCTTCTTCACGTTCGCCATCAACTTTATTTCCAATAAGTATGAGAGGCTTTTTTGCTTTGCGTAAATGTTGCACCAAAATATCATCTTCATCCAGCGCACCAACTTGAGCATCTACTACAAATGCGAGGACATCTGCTTCTTGCATTGCGATTTCTGCTCCCGCGCTTACTTGAACTGAAATTCCATCTGGTTTAGCTTCCCAGCCACCTGTATCCATAATGATGAAACGGCGACCGCCCCATTCGCATTCGTATTGAATACGATCTCGCGTCACTCCAGGTGTGTCTTCAACAATCGCTTCGCGACGACCAAGAAAACGATTTATAAGCGTTGATTTTCCTACATTGGGCCGCCCAAGAATTGCAACAATAGGAAGACCCAGCAACGAGCGCTGTCGCAATAGCTCCCAAATACGTTCAACAGTTTCATCTAGATCTAGATTTGTTGAATCAATTTCAACAGCGTCAAAGGCAACTGTTAGAGGTGAAATAGTTCGCGTTGAGTCTATTGAATCGCGATTTTCAAGTGAAGTTTTCACATCAACAGATTTATCTTCAGTTTCAATTTCGCGGCGAACAGCCCGCGCGTTTATGTCTGCAGTTAGATAGATTTTAAGTGCTGCATCTGAAACAACAACGGAACCTATGTCGCGACCTTCAACAACAATTCCTCGATCTGCTTGCGCAATAATTTTACGTTGTATGTTTAAAAGCTCTGCACGAATCTCTGGCATTGCGCTAATGCGACTTACATTTTCAGTAACAGAAGTTCCACGAATGGCATGAGTGATTTGAATATCTCCGGCAAAAATATTTGGCGAAGTTGGATCAGAAACAAATCGAATGGGTGAACTTTTTAATACTTTAAGAATTGTTGCTGCATCTTCTGTTTTATTCTCAAGTGCTAACCAAGTTACAGCTCGGTATAGCGCACCAGTATCTAAATAGTTCCAACCTGCGCGAATTGCAATCGCTTTTGATGTACTTGATTTTCCTGCGCCACTCGGGCCATCTATTGCTACGACTATGCCCATGTGCTGAGCCTACTTCTATTTACGGATCGGATGAACGTTCCATCCGATCACAGAGAGATGGTTGGAAAGTTTTATTGCATCGGATTCTGAAAGCGCTAACGTGATGAGAGCATTTAGTTGTCCCGGTGAGTGCTCGATTGATAAATCTTCAACGTTAACTGACATTGCTGCGCACTCGTTAAATATTGCGCCTAACTGTCCAGGTTTATCATCGATGACAATAGGAACATAGAAATATTCGCGGGCTTTGCCTCCATGTTTACCAGGAATCAATGCGCGTCCATCTCGTCCTTTGCGAATCAATTCGCCAATTTGCTCTTGATCATCCAGTGCAGAAATCATTTGAGTTAGGTCGCTTTGTAGATTTATTAGTAATCCCCTTAATTCACCAGAATTTGCGTGAATAATCTCTTTCCAGAGATTCTCATCCGAGCTTGCAATACGCGTTGAATCCCGAAGACCGCCGCCAGCTAATTCAAGCCACTCCTGCGGAGAGCCATGAAGCTGGGCGGCCAAAAGTGAAGCTGCGATCTGAGGAAGGTGGGAAATGCGAGCCACAGCCCTGTCATGATCCTTGGCATCTAGAAAAACTGGAGTTGAACCGAGCAGTTCAACTAGTTCTTTGGCCTTTGCAACGCTGGCGGCGGAAGTTTGGGCCGTAGGCGTGAGAATCCAGGTGCGCGAAAGAAACAGGTCGCTTCGAGCAGACTCGGCTCCCCCAACTTCGCGTCCTGCCATTGGGTGAGTTGGTACGAACGAACTCATAGGAAGCTTTGATGCCTGAACCTTTTCTATAGGTTCAGTTTTAACACTACATACATCCATAAACGTTGAGTTTGGGTTTAAATGATATTGCTGCTCTATGACCTCAGAGAAGGCTTTTAATGGGGTGGCTATTACGATTAGTTCGGGTTCTAAAATCTGAACAGAACCAGTTAGATCTGCAGCCAAATTTTGATTGTTGCTATCAATATCGACCATCTCAACTGGAATTTTGGCAGCAGCAAGGGCCAGCCCAATTGAGGTTCCTATGAGGCCAGCTCCAACTACGCGCACTGATTGCAGCATTTATTGGGCAATATCTCGACGAAGTGCGCTCGCGCCGTGCAGATAGATATGGGCGATTTCAGCGTGGTTTTTGCCGCTTTCAATATGCAGCATCGCCCGTATTGTCCTAGCCAGTGCACCTGGAACATCTACTTCAACCGAGCCAATTAGAGGAACAGAGGCAAAGCCAATCTCGCGGCAAGCCGCAGCGGGAAAAGCTGCATCGAGATCTTTGGTGGATGTGAAAAAGACTGAGATGACATTTTCAGGTGTAAGCGAGTTCGCCTCCATAATCGCCAACATAAGCTCCTTCACACCTGCGGCAATAGCCTCAGGCGTATTTGCGCTCACTTGTGTAGCGCCACGAACAGCTCGAATGGACATGGGATAAGGGTACCTTTCTCGGTCACTTTTCTGCTCAAATTTGATTAGTTATCTAACTATTAAATTGTTTATCGATAAAACCCTTTAGCGTTTTTAAATCAACATTTACTCTGAATTTACTGTTAATCACACTCGAGCATTAAAGTCGATAAACCGATAGTTATTTGCATTTCCATGCGTATCAATTATCGACTTATAGACAGTATTAAATCAAATATCGATAAAACTCTTTAACTATTAATTCTATTTTGTCGATATATAGTAAAGACGTTATAACCCTAAAACGTTACGTAGATTTGTTAATTCTCCTGAGTTCAGGTTTCTCCAGCGGCCTTCGGGAGTGTCCCCCAAAGAGATCGGTCCGAAGTGTGTTCGGATTAGGCGCAGCACTTGAACATCGACAGCCTCCATCAGGCGCCGAATAATGTGATACCTGCCCTCGTGAATTGAAACCTCGAGCCACGTAGGCGAAAGCTCCTTATATGTCAGAACTCGCCCCATCCCATCTTCAAGCTCAATTCCTTTGAGCAGAATTTTATCGATTCCGACAGGAAGCTTTCCCTCGTGTTCAATGATGTATGTCTTTTCAAGACCGTAGGAGGGGTGAGTTGCTCGAAAGGTTAAATCGCCATCATTTGTCAGCAAAATTAGACCTTCTGAGTCCTTATCAAGGCGGCCAACATGAAATAAGCGCTCTTTACGTAGATCTATAAAATCACTCAAAGAGGGCCGACCATCTGGGTCATACATGGTAGACAAAACACCCTTTGGTTTATGAAGTACAAGATAACTCTTAGACAAAGAACGTGTAATTGTCTCACCATCAACCATTACATTAACTAATTCAGGGTCGAATTTAGAGCCCATTTCACGGATTACGATTCCATCGACTGAAACTCGTCCAGAATCAATGAGTTCATCAGCCCCACGACGGCTTGTTATACCTGCATCAGCGATTATCTTATTAAGGCGCATTTGGCCCATGGCTATCCTCCCGACAGTCAGGAGGCAAAGATAGCGCGAAGGTTAGTCAGTTAGCGAATCGAGAATTTCATCCAGACCATCAAGATCTGGAAGGTATGGGGCAAGGGCTGGAAGATCTTCTAGCGAGTTAAGGCCCAACCGCTCCAAGAAATAGCTGGTCGTCTTATACAAAATCGCACCTGTTTCATGCTCTAAGCCCGACTCTTCAACCAATCCCCTGGTAATTAGCGTCTTCATTACCGCTTCAACGTTAACCCCACGGATGGCTGATACACGGGCTCTGGAGACCGGCTGACGGTATGCAATCACTGAAAGGGTCTCAAGAGCTGCCTGAGTCAGGCGTGATTGCTGGCCATCTAATACGAACTTCTCGACCGCTGAGCTAAATTCTGGGTTGCTATAAAAACGCCACCCACCATTGACTTTGCGAAGGCAAAAGCCTCGATCCTCATAGCTGGTTTCAAGGCGGGCAAGGGCCATTTCAACCTCTTCGACCGTCTTTTCAAGCACCTGTGCCAGGGTGAGCTCAGATACTGGCTCATCCACGACCATCAGAATCGCTTCGATTGAACGCTCGATCTCTACATTAATCATTAACACTGCCCTCATTCGCTTCGTCATCTTCTAAAAACACGGGGATATCAAACTCGTCAGTGACCTCAACCTCGCCGGTTTCAGAGCCGGTCCAGCTAATCTGAAGCTCGCCCAGAGCCATCACCTGGTCAAAACGCAAGACCCCTTGGCGATAGAGATCAAGCAGGGCCAAAAAGCGAGCGACAATAACCAAGGTATTTTCGGCATCGGATACTAGATTCCTAAAACTCATACTCTTTGAGCGGCGCAAAGCCTCAACCACTAGTCGAGACTCTTCGGCAACGCTAACTAAAGGCAGATGTAGATGCTCGACGCTGACATGTGGGGCAACTTTTGGAGTCAATACGCGCTCGGCAATGGCGGCAAAGCGTTGAGGCCCTACCCCGATTAGAACCTCAGGCAAGAGGGCGCTTAGTGTTGGATCTAGCGCCACAACACGTGGGAAATACTTATCGGCCAGAGTTATGCGCTCGTTAAAGGTTGCGGCGATCTCTTTAAAGGCTCTGTACTGCAGCAATCGGGCAAAGAGGATGTCACGAGCCTCTAGCAAAGCTAGGTCCTCTTCATCTTCGATTTCACCGCTAGGTAGCAAACGCGCAGCTTTTAGGTCTAGGAGCGTGGCAGCAACGACTAGAAACTCTGTTGCCTGATCTAGGCGCCAACCTTCACCTGAGGCCTCAAGAGCTCTAATGAAGGCGATGAACTCATCTGTAACCAGGCTAAGGGAGATTTCAGTGATATCCATCTTGTGGCGTGAGATGAGTTGAAGCAAGAGATCAAAAGGGCCATCAAAGTTGTCCAGGTGTACGGAAAAGCCACCTGTGGCAGCGTTTACATCCGTTGACTCTTCAACTGACAAATCCATTGGACCACCCTACTTCACAGTTGCCCGACTTTGGCCTAACGCGTAGGCTCGCGCGCATAGTTCTAAAAGGAGGTTTGACGCTTGAACGCTAAATCGACAAATCAAGATGATGTGGCAACTACTGCAACTCTGCTTGGAAAATCAGCAACAAGTATTCCTGCACCGGCGAGTATCGCCGAGCACGGAAATGCAAAAGTAATTGCGATCTTCAACCAAAAAGGTGGCGTAGGAAAGACAACAACCACAATCAACCTTGGAGCATCTCTTGCTGAGTTAGGTCGAAGAGTTCTGCTGGTCGATTTCGACCCGCAAGGTGGTTTATCACTTGGCTTAGGAGTAAACGCCCACTCATTGCCTCTAGAACAAACTGTTTATTACGCACTCATGACTCCGACTGCAAACATTGACTCGATTGTTTTGAAGTCAGCAGTTCCGGGCTTGGATTTTCTCCCAGCTAACCGTGACTTAGGTACAGCTGAAACAACTTTAGGTGCTGAAATTGGTGGCCAGCAATATCTCAAGCGTGCTCTAAGTTCATTGCGCGATTACTACGATGTAATTTTAATTGACTGCCAGCCAACAATGGGTCAGTTAACTATTAACGCACTCGTTGCAGCAGATGAAGTAATTGTTCCGCTGCAGTGCGAGTACTTTGCCTTACATGGCTTTATTGAACTCAAGGGAAACCTGGATAAAGTTAAAACTTTCCTAAACCCTGATTTAAAACTCATCGGAATTCTTGCAACCATGTATGACAAAAAGACTTCACATAACCGACAGGTTCTAGAAAGAATTCTTGAACAGTTCCCAAGTGATGTATTTGAAACGATTATCGCAAAGACAATTCGTTTTCCTGAAACGACAGTAGTTGGTGAACCAATTACTACGTATGCAACTTCTTCCGGCGGAGCTGCTTCATATCGCCGACTAGCACGCGAACTAATTGCCCGAGGAGGCGCACGATGACCCGCAGAGCTAATCTTCCAGGTGCTGATGAACTATTTCGTTCTAATGCTCCAGCATTAAGCGCAGTTCCAGCACAAGCCGAAGCTCCTGCTCCCCTAGTGCCTCCAGCAATCACAACACCTAAGGCTGCATCAAGTAAAAAAGGTGTTCGCACAATTGCCCGTCGGCGTGTAACTACAGTTGATCGTTCACCATCTGGTCGCGAACGCCACGACGAGAAAATAACGGTTTATCTCTCTCCTGATGAACTATTCGATTTAGACCAAGCTCGTTTGCAACTACGTGGTGACCTCGGTTTAGCAGTAGATCGAGGACGCATTGTTCGCGAATCAATCGCTGTAATTATTGCTGACCTTGAAGCCAAAGGCGATCAAAGTATTCTTGCTCGTCGCCTTCGCGGTCTATAAATAATTAGTCGCGCGCCCGAGGGTGCGCAAGTGAATATGTTTCACGGACTTTATCGATAGTTATAAGCGTATAAATCTGCGTTGTAGTAACAGATGCATGCCCTAATAGCTCTTGTACTACACGGATATCAGCTCCACCATCTAGAAGATGTGTGGCATATGAATGTCTAAAAACATGTGGTGATACGTGCTCTGTGATGCCTGCATCTTTTGCAGCTCTTAAAACAATATTCCAAGCCGATTGACGTGTAATTCGACCGCCACGAGAGTTCAGAAATAACGCAGAATTAGTTTTTGAATTTTTGGCAGCTAAACCTGGACGTATGCGAACTAAGTAATCATTTATCGCGGCAGTTGCAAATGATCCCAATGGAACGATTCTTTCTTTAGAACCCTTGCCTTTTAGTTTCAGAGTTGTGATTTCACCATCGTCTGTTTGAACCGTATTAATATCTGACAGGTTAATATCAATTAATTCACTTACACGGGCACCGCTGCTGTACAAAAGTTCGACCATTGTTTGATCACGCAAGGTAATAGGTTCACTCTGACGATACGCCGCATTGATTAAACTCATGATCTGATCAATAGTTAAAGCTTTTGGCAGTCGACGCTTAGCTGGTTTTGAAGTAAGACCTGAAGTTGGATCTGTAAATCCATATTCAATCGCAAGATGTTTAAAAAAAGTTCGAAGCGTTGATTCGATTCGATTAATACTGGTGACCGATAACCCTGTTTCTTTCAAAGAGATACTAAATTCATTAATTGTGTTCAGTTCTATATCGTTAAGTGCTTTGTTCCCCAGAAAATTACCGAACTTATAAAGATCACGGTTATACGCTGCAATTGTATTTAGTGATAAACCGCGCTCAATAGTTAAATGATTGAGAAATGAAGTTACCGAGCTCTCAAAATTCAGCGCTTGCATATCCATGCGCTTTGGCTACAGCTGCGTAATAAACCTTCCCATCATGAACGTTTAATCCTTTAGCCAAATTAATATCACTACGACAAGCTTTCTCCCAGCCCAAATTCGCAATCGATAAAGCGTAAGGCAAAGTGGCATTAGTCAGCGCATAAGTAGAAGCTACTGGAACTGCTCCTGGCATATTTGCAACACAATAAAAAATTGAATCATGAACACGATACGTAGGTTCGGCATGCGTAGTTGGTTTTGAATCTTCAAAGCAGCCACCCTGATCAATGGCAATATCTACCAAAACCGATCCAGACTTCATCTGCTTTACTAATTCATTTGAAACTAATTTTGGTGCTTTAGCTCCATGTACTAGGACTGCTCCAATTACAAGGTCAGCAGACTTAACTTCGCGTGCGATTGCGTGCTTAGAAGCAACTAAAGTTTTAATTCGACCTGAATAAATAGTGTCGATGTACTGCAATCTATTAATTGAGCGGTCGATAACCGTGACATCAGAGCCCATACCAACTGCAATAACAGCTGCATTTAAGCCAGCTACTCCCCCGCCAATGACTACTGTTTTACCGGGTGCAACTCCAGGAACTCCGCCGAGCAAAGTTCCGCGGCCGCCGTGAGGTTTTTGTAACGCTGTAGCTCCCACTTGTGTGGCTAAACGACCAGCAACTTCGCTCATTGGTGCAAGAAGAGGCAACTGCCCGTTAACTTCAACAGTTTCATATGCAATTGCAGTTGTGCCGCTGCCAACAAGTGCGTCAGTACATGCTTTTGAGGCTGCAAGGTGTAAATATGTAAAAAGAACTTGACCGCTTCGAAGCGAACCGTACTCACTTTCAATCGGCTCTTTTACTTTTAGAATTAGATCAGCTTGAGCCCAAACATCTGAGGCCGAAGCTACGATCGAAGCACCCACAGAAGTGAAATCTTGATTTGTGATTGCAGAACCCACGCCTGCGTTATCTTCGATAATTACTTGATGTCCAGCCGCAACAAACTCAGACACTCCTTCTGGAGTAATAGCTACACGAGATTCATGTACTTTGATTTCTTTTGGTATGCCAACAATCATTTACTTACCTTTCGCTGCTACCGCTGCGCTAATTAACCCAACAAAGAGCGGGTGCGGTTTAGTTGGACGTGAACGAAGTTCTGGGTGGGCCTGCGTACCGACGTAATAAGGATGTACCTCTTTAGGCAGTTCTACAAACTCAACTAAATCACGCTCTTGAAACATGCCTGAGAAAACTAAACCTGCAGCAGAGATTTTGTCGCGATAAAGGTTGTTCACTTCATAACGGTGACGATGTCGCTCAGAAATTTCTAACGCACCATAGGTATTTGCTACAACCGAATCCTTAAGCAGGTTAGCTTTATAAAGACCAAGGCGCATCGTTCCTCCCATGTCGCCTTCACCCTCAACTACATGTTTTTGATCATCCATTGTTGCAATTACCGGTGTACCCGCATCGGAGAACTCTGCAGAAATGGCATCGCTTATCCCCGCCAAATTTCGTGCAGCTTCAATAACCATGCATTGCAAACCAAGACATAAACCAAGCGTTGGTATTTTATTTTCGCGTGCAAATTTTAATGCACCAACTTTGCCTTCAATTCCCCGAATTCCAAATCCGCCAGGAACAACAATGGCATCTAAACCTTTGAGATGTTTCTGTGCACCATCAGCAGTTTCGCACTCATCACTTGGGATCCAAACTATTTCAATTTTGGCTTCATTTGCAAAGCCACCAGCTCGCAGTGCTTCAGAGACTGACAAATAGGCATCAGGAAGATCAATATATTTTCCGACAAGCCCTACTCGCACGTGATGTTTTGGATGATGAACTTTTTCCAAGAGTGCATCCCATTCACCCCAAACAACTTCGTGACCGCCAAGATTTAAGCGTTTTACAACATAAGAATCAAGACCTTCTGAATGCAGCACCTTTGGAATGTCATAAATCGATGGAGCATCAACTGCTGCAACAACTGCCTCTGAATCCACATCACACATCAGGGAAATCTTTTTCTTTACGGAAAGGGGAATTTCACGATCAGATCGCAAAACAATTGCATCAGGTGCAATACCGATGCTTCGTAATGCGGCAACCGAGTGTTGGGTTGGTTTTGTCTTTAACTCCCCTGAAGGACCAATGTAGGGAACTAGCGAAACGTGTAAATAGAAAACATTATCGCGACCCACTTCTTGGCGAATTTGGCGAATGGCTTCAAGAAATGGCTGAGATTCAATGTCGCCAACAGTCCCGCCAACTTCAGTAATTACTAAATCGATATCTGGCGCGGCCATTGCACGGATACGTTCTTTAATCTCATTTGTGATGTGAGGAATTACTTGAACAGTTTCGCCTAAATACTCACCACGCCGTTCGCGAGCAATAACACGTGAATAAACCTGACCTGTAGTGACATTGGCTGAACCGTGAAGATTAGTATCCAAGAAACGCTCGTAGTGACCGATATCTAAATCAGTTTCTGCGCCATCATCGGTTACGAATACTTCACCGTGCTGAAAAGGATTCATTGTGCCGGGGTCAACGTTTAGATATGGATCTAGCTTTTGCATCGTTACGCGAATGCCTCGCGTGACAAGCAATCTGCCTAGAGATGAGGCGGTGAGTCCTTTGCCAAGAGATGAGGCGACTCCGCCAGTTACAAATAAGTGTTTAGTCACATGAGGTTGGCCCATGGGAGACCAACCTATCATCGCTTTAGCTAACGGGCCGACAAGGGCAGTTCGAGAAGTTCGGTGGCGTGTTCACGGGCGCTAGCCGACTCCTCCATACCTGCGAGCATTCGGGCAATCTCTTCAATTCGCGCTTCATCGCGCACTGTTGTGACATTGCTTTCAGTAACTGAACCATCGGAGTTCTTAGTGACTACAAAGTGCGAATCAGCCCACGCTGCCACCTGAGGTAGATGTGTCACAACTATTACTTGCGAATGTTTAGAAAGTTCATGCAGGCGCCGTCCAACTTCAATTGCGGCTTTTCCGCCCACGCCAGCATCTACTTCATCAAATACATACGTGCCTACGGGATGTGTTGCAGCTAAGACAACTTCAAGTGCCAACATCACGCGAGACATTTCACCACCACTTGCACCTTTTGCAAGTGGCACCAGTGGTCCGTCTTTATGTCCTTGAATAAACATAGTTATTTCATCGCAACCAAGAGCTGTGAAATCAGATTCCTTTAACGCAGAATAGTCTGCGCTGGCTACCGTGCAATGAAATGAAGTGTGCGGCATTGAAAGTTGCGTGATTTCACTAGTTACCGCCTTTGCAAGTTTAAGTGCATTAACTTCGCGCAAAGAAGTAAGTGCTTTTGCCGCGGTTACTAAATCCTTCTTAATCCCTTGAAGTTCCTTTTCAAGTTCTTGCAAACGCAAATCTCCGCCTTCTAAATCGGCTATAGCATCGGCAGAACTCTCGAATTTGGAAATAAGGGCAGCTAACTCAGTTTCGACTGAACCCGAACCGCCGTACTTTTTTATCAACGAATTAATGCTTGCCTTACGCGCATTGAGATATTCCAAACGCGCTGGATCGGCTTCTAATTTGGAAAGGTATGAGGCCAGGACGCTCTTTGCGTCATCTACTAGAAAAAAAGCTTCACTTATTTTCTGATAAAGCTCTTCAATGAGTGGGTCCTTAGAGCGAGAAACATCAAGTGATTTACGCACTAGCCCCAACGTAGTTAGCGTTCCAGACTCTTCTTCCTCAATAATTGAAGCGGCCGAAGTAGCAGCTATTCGCAGTTCTTCAACACTTGAAAGCCTAGAAATTTCCGAATCTATATCGATATTTTCATTATGCGTTAATTTCAATGCTGACATTGCCGTCGTAAACTCTCGCAAAATGCCTAACTGGGCTTCACGCGAATCGTTATTCTTCTTAATCGCGGTAATTCGAGATTTAACTTCATGATAATTTGCAAGAGTCCCCTGATACGTATTTAACGCTTGAACAAGTTTTGTCCCTGAAAAGCGGTCCAAAAGTTCGCGCTGTTTGGAACTCTTAGTCATATTCAAATTGGCAGCTTGGGCATGTACTTCAACTAAGAATTCACTTGCAGAATTTAACGCACTTGCAGCTACTGAAATAGAGTTGCAACTCGCCTTGCTTTTTCCGTCTGCGCTAACTGTGCGGGTAATTATTACTTGATCATCTTCAACCTGGAGTCCACATTCTTCCAAAACCGCAGATAGAGTTTTTGGCACCGAAAATTTTCCACTAGCGATAAGCCGCTCACTTCCTTTGCGGACTAGCGAACTATCTGCCTTGCCGCCCAAAATTAAATTCAGCGCAGTTAAAATCATAGTTTTTCCGGCGCCGGTTTCTCCGGTAAGAACCGTCAAGCCTTTAGAAATCTCAAGTGTGGAGTTTTCTATTACTCCAATCGAGCGGATATTGATTTCCTCTAAAAAGGTACGTTCACTCACCGCGCCAACCTTCAACTGGGAGTTTGAATTTTGCCACCAGGCGATCGCTAAATACGCCGCCAGATAGATGCGCAAGTCTTACAACATGGCTGTCCTTAGTGATGTGGACTCGATCGCCATTTGCCAACATGAAATTTCGTAGGGAGTCAGCTGATAAAACCGCTTCCGGTGAATCGACTTGCACGACTATCTGCGATTTAGGAGAAATTACAAGTGGACGCGAAAAAAGAGCATGCGCAGAAATTGGAAGTACTACTAAAGCATCAACGTCAGGCCAAAGAACCGGGCCGCCTGCAGAAAATGCATACGCTGTTGATCCTGTTGGAGTTGAGCAAATCAAACCATCACATCCCCATCTAGAAATAGGACGCCCATCAATTTCCAGAAAGAGTTCAACCATTGTTGTTTTTTCACGTTCGACCGTTACTTCATTAAGTGCCCATCCTTCAGCAACAATTTCACCCTCACGTTTAACGGCATATTTTAAAACCATGCGTGAATCAACTACATAACTGCGGTCTGAAATTGCTTTCACGATAGTTTGTAAAGGTGGTTTGTCCACTTCTGCCAAGAATCCAACATGGCCGAGATTGACCCCCAGCAATGGAATTTGCTGTTCGCGTGTTGCTTCGGCAGCTCGAAGAATTGTTCCATCACCACCAAGTACGACTGCAACTTCTAGCTGAGGCAAAGATTCGATATCGCACTTAACTACACCAGAGATTGAAACATCGGAAATGGTAAAGAGGGAAAAACCTGCCGACTGGAAATCTTTAGCTAATTCAGTCGCTGCAGATATCGCCTGTTCGCGCCCAGGATTGCATACAAGTAAAAGATTACGAGTGCTCATTTACTGTGGGCCAATCGCAATAGCTTGATCCAAATCTAAATGATTAATTTCAGGTGCGCCTCTACGTAGCCACAAGAAATACTCAACGTTTCCAGCAGGACCAGGCAATGGACTAGCCGCAATCCCTAAAGTTCCTAAACCTACGTCATATGCAGAATCTGCAACTTCAATGACGGCAGCTTTGCGTAGTGCAGGATCTCGAACTACACCACCGGCACCAAGTTTTTCGCGACCAACTTCAAATTGTGGTTTTACCATGACGACGAAATCAGCATCAGATTTGGAAACAGCGGCAAGTGCGGGTAAAACAAGGGTGAGTGAAATAAAAGATAAATCTGCAACAACTAAATCAATTGGTTCGCCGATTAC
>WLCU01000040.1 GCA_009705165.1 Actinomycetota bacterium
CCAAGCGGTATAAATCTTAGCGGTAAGCGGCAGCTACTCCAGCAACGGCATCGCCTACGCGGTGAACGCGCATCGCATTGGTTGAACCTGGAATTCCTGGAGGAGATCCAGCAACAATCATTACGTCATCACCAATTTGAGCGCGGCCTGAGTCAATTAGCACGCTATCGACTAATTTCACCATTTCATCGGTTGCGCCAACGACAGGAGTAAGCATTGATTCCACGCCCCATGAAAGTGCAAGGCGGTTATACGTTCCAGTTTCTGGGGTCATTGCAAGAATTGGAATTGGTGAACGAAGGCGTGACATTCTGCGGGCAGAATCTCCACTTTGAGTGAAAGCAACTAGGTATTTAGCGCCAACAATTGCACCAACTTCAGTTGCAGCTTTTGTGATTGCGCCACCTTTAGTACGTGGCGGAGTTTTAATTGGGCGGATTCGATCTAAGCCGCCTTCTTCAGTTTTTTGAATTATGCGCGCCATTGTTTGTACTGCTTCGATAGCAAATTCACCGACACTTGTTTCACCCGAAAGCATTAACGCATCAGCACCATCTAGTACGGCATTTGCACAGTCTGTGGCTTCGGCACGTGTTGGACGTGAATTAGTGATCATTGAATCCAACATTTGAGTTGCAACGATGACTGGCTTAGCCATATCTCGAGCTAGCTCAACGCACTGCTTTTGAACTAAAGGCACATCTTCAATAGGAAGCTCAACGCCCAAATCGCCGCGGGCAACCATGATGCCGTCAAAGGCGGCAACGATTCCATCTAGGTTTTCAACTGCCTGTGGCTTTTCAATTTTTGCAATTACTGGAACGCGAATTCCTTCTTCATCCATAATCTTATGTACATCTTTAATATCTTCAGCGCTTCGAACAAAAGAAAGTGCAATGAAATCAGCACCGGCTCTTAAGCCCCATCGCAAATCATCAATATCTTTTTCAGACAACGCGGGAACCGATACAGCGACTCCGGGCAAGTTGATCCCCTTGTTATTGCTTACTGCTCCAGGTTCGATAACTTTAGTTACGACGTCATTACCATTAACTTCTACAACTTCAACAGTTACTTTTCCATCATCGATCAGAATGCGATCTCCGGCTTTGCAATCACCAGGTAAGCCTTTGTAAGTAGTTCCTACGCGCTCTTTCGTTCCTTCAACTTCATCCGTTGTGATTGTAAAGATATCTCCGCGAGCTAAATCATGCGGACCGGCTTTAAAGCGCGCTAAGCGAATCTTTGGTCCTTGAAGATCGACAAGAATTGCAACTGGGCGACCGGCGGCTTTTGCCGCAGCACGCACGCTATCTAAGCGAGATTGGTGTTCTTCATATGAGCCATGTGAAAGATTCAGGCGCGCCATATTCATGCCTGCATCGATGAGCTCCTTAACTTTTTCAGGAGATTCAACTGCTGGACCCATCGTGCACACAATCTTCGCTCTACGCATTTGCCTACCTTAAACCATTAGTGAACGGGTGGTGGGTTCGATTGGCGATGGCAACTGCGTCTCCCCCGTGAGATATGTATCAACTGCTGCCGCTGCGCTTCTGCCTTCGGCGATCGCCCACACAATAAGTGATTGACCACGTCCGGCATCGCCTGCAACGAATATTCCTTCTTCACTAGTTTCAAAGTTGGCATTGCGTGCAATATTGCCACGCTCATCTAACTTGACTTCAAGTTGAGAAATAATCGGTGATTGTTCAGGTCCAGTAAATCCCATCGCCAGAAAAACGAAATCTGCAGGAATTTCTTTGGCGGTGCCAGGAACTGGTTCGAACTTGCCATTTTCAAACTTGGTTTCAACGATTTGTAGCGCACGAACATTGCCATCGGCATCTCCGAGGAATTTCTCGGTGCTGACAGAGAACATTCGATTATCTTTTTCTTCATGCGCACTCGAAACACGATAAATCATTGGATACGTTGGCCAAGGTTGTGCTGATGGGCGTTCTTCAGTTGGACGCGGCATGATTTCTAGTTGAGTAATACTTGCAGCGCCTTGACGAATTGAAGTGCCTAAGCAATCTGCCCCAGTGTCTCCGCCACCAAGAATTACGACATGTTTACCCGCAACATTAATTGGCGGAACCTCAACTTCACCAAGTGCCTGTTTATTGCCCCAAGGCAAGAACTCCATAGCTTGATAGATCCCTTTAAGTTCGCGGCCTGGTACAGGAAGGTCACGCCATTGTGTGGCACCTACAGCTAAAACAATTGCGTCATATTTCTTTCGTAAATCTGCGCCAGTAATTTCTGCACCGACATCTATGCCGCTACGAAAACGGGTGCCCTCTTTTTCCATCTGATTAAGACGGCGATCTAAAATATGTTTCTCCATTTTAAATTCAGGGATTCCGTATCGCAAAAGACCGCCGATTTTTTCGGCGCGCTCATAAACTGCAACCGTATGGCCCGCGCGAGTGAGTTGCTGCGCAGCTGCAAGTCCTGCAGGACCTGAACCAATAACTGCAACTGTCTTTCCTGTGATGCGATCAGGTGGCATTGGTTTTACATCACCAGCGTCAAAAGCTTCCTCAATTGTGCGAAGTTCTACCTGTTTGATTGTCACTGCATCGCGGTTGATGCCAACCACACATGCTGTTTCGCAAGGTGCAGGGCAAAGACGTCCAGTAAATTC
Organism: Actinomycetota bacterium; assembly: GCA_009705165.1. Taxonomy (GTDB): domain Bacteria; phylum Actinomycetota; class Actinomycetes; order Nanopelagicales; family Nanopelagicaceae; genus Planktophila. The sequence goes on from WLCU01000040.1 coordinate 2,651, forward strand.
TGGAAAATTATTGGTTGCGTGTAAACGATTGATCGCTTCGGATTTATCTCCGCGCCACATTAAATCGTTCCACTCTGGAATTAAATTTCCTAGCGGGCAACCTGAATGACAAAAAGGAATTCCGCAATCCATGCATCGACCAGCTTGTTTTTGTAGATGCTCAAGGCTTTGTGGCTCATATACTTCGCGCCAATCTTGAATACGCACATCAACTGGACGACGCGTTGGTGTTTCGCGTGGAGTGGTCATAAAACCCTTTGGATCAGCCATTAGCAGCAACCTCCATAACTAATGCATCAACAGGTAAACCTTCACGTGTTGCGCGCGCCATTGCATCTAGCACTCTTGCATAGTCGCGTGGCATAACTAAAGAGATTCGCTTAATTGACTCTTTCCAGTTATTTAGAAGTTCGGTTGCCACTTCAGATTGTGTCTCTTGTGCAAATGCTGCGATTAAAACTTGTAAAATCTCTTGTTGATCTTCAGGCACCGCAACAATGTCTGCCATATCGGTATTTACATTGGCCGGATCTAAATCAAGAACAAATGCACGCCCACCAGACATGCCCGCGGCAAAGTTTCGGCCTGTGCGACCCAAGACAACAACGGTTCCACCCGTCATGTACTCGCAACCGTGATCGCCAATACCTTCAACAATTGCAGTTGCACCCGAGTTTCGGACACAGAAACGTTCACCAACAACTCCGCGAATCATTATTTGACCAGAAGTTGCTCCGTAACCAATTACATTTCCAGCAATAACATTTTCATCTGAATTAAAAGTTGATTTTTCATCTGGGCGAACAATTACTCGACCACCAGAAATTCCCTTGCCAACATAATCATTTGAATCGCCAAAGAGTCGAATCGTTAGACCGCTTGGAATAAACGCTCCCAATGACTGACCTGCAGAGCCATGTAAAGTCACATCAATCGTGTTATCTACAAGACCTGCTCCCCCATGTTTACGAGTGATTTCGGCGCCTAACATGGTTCCAACAGTTCGGTTTACATTTCGAACCGGAAGATTGATTTTTACTGTTTCCTTTTTAGTAAGTGCAGGTTGAGCTAACTCAATGAGCTTGTTATCAAGTGCTGCTTCCAAACCATGATCCTGCTTTGACGTGTTGTGCAGTGCGCTAACAACATCTGGACGTACAAGAAGTGGCGCAAGATCAAGCCCGCTTGCTTTCCAGTGATCTACGGCTCGCTTTGTATCAAGGTATTCAACATGACCAACTGCTTCGAGCAAAGTTTTAAATCCAAGGCTCGCCAAGATTTCGCGGACTTCTTCGGCGATATATTCAAAGAAAGTTTCAACGAACTCGGGTTTGCCACTAAAGCGCTTACGCAGCTCTGGATTTTGCGTTGCAACACCTACCGGACACGTATCTAAATGACACACACGCATCATCACGCAACCAGATACGACAAGTGGCGCAGTTGCAAAACCAAATTCTTCAGCACCCAAGAGCGCAGCAATAACGACATCGCGCCCAGTTTTTAACTGTCCGTCAGTTTGAACCACAATTCGATCGCGTAAGTTATTGAGCAACAAAGTCTGTTGAGTTTCAGCTAAGCCAAGTTCCCATGGAGCTCCAGCATGCTTAAGCGATGTTAGGGGTGAGGCGCCAGTTCCGCCATCGTGACCCGAGATCAAAACAACGTCGGCGTGCGCCTTACTTACTCCAGCCGCGACAGTACCTACGCCAACTTCTGCGACTAATTTAACGTGAACGCGGGCATTTTTATTTGCGTTTTTAAGGTCGTGAATTAATTGAGCTAGATCTTCAATTGAATAAATATCATGGTGAGGAGGTGGAGAAATTAAACCAACACCTGGAGTTGAATATCTAACTTTTGCAATCCATGGATAAACCTTATTACCAGGCAACTGACCGCCTTCGCCGGGCTTTGCACCTTGCGCAATTTTGATCTGAATATCATCGGAGTTAACCAAGTAATCACTTGTTACACCGAAGCGGCCTGATGCAACCTGCTTAATGGATGAGCGCTTTGAATCGCCATTTGCCATCGGCAAGAAACGATCAGGATCTTCTCCGCCTTCACCAGTATTTGATTTTCCGCCTAAGCGATTCATTGCAATTGCTAATGTTTCATGAACTTCTTGTGAAACAGAACCGTAGGACATAGCACCGGTTGAAAAACGTTTAATAATTTCAGTTGCTGGTTCTACCTCATCAATAGATATTGCTGGTCGGACACCTTCATTGAATGCAAAGAGTCCGCGCAAAGTCATTAAGCGAGTACTTTGATCATTTACGCGATTTGTATATCGCTTGAAAACGTCATAGCGCTTATTACGCGTTGAATGTTGCAAAGTAAAGACAGTCTCCGGATCAAATAAGTGAGGCTCTCCTTCGCGGCGCCATTGATACTCACCACCGATTGGAAGTCGCTTAGTTCCAGGGATAGCTCCCCCAGGTGGATAAGCGATGTGGTGGCGCGCGATGGTCTCTTTGGCAATAACATCAAGAGTTACACCACCAAGACGTGAAGTTGTTCCAACAAAATACTCATCCACTAACTCTTGGCTAAGACCAATTGCTTCAAAAACCTGAGCGCCTGTATATGAGGCAATTGTGCTGATACCCATTTTGGACATAACTTTTAAGACGCCTTTGCCAAGGCTCTTAATTAAGTTACGAACTGCCTTTTCTGGAGTAATCCCGGTGATAACTCCCTGTAAAACTAAATCTTCGGCAGTTTCCATTGCAAGATAAGGGTTAACTGCAGCTGCGCCATAACCAATTAAAAGTGCAACATGATGAACTTCGCGCACATCACCTGCTTCAACAACTAGGCCAACTTTGGTGCGGGTTTTTTCGCGAATTAAATGATGATGAACTGCAGAAGTTAGAAGAAGTGATGGGATTGGTGCTTCTTCGGCATCAGCGTCACGATCAGAAAGAACAATGATGCGAGCACCTTCGGCAATAGCTTTTGAAACTTCTTCCTTAATCGCATCAAGACGCTCACTTAAAGATTCACCGCCGCCGGCCACAAAGAAAAGTCCACGGATAACATGTGAACTTAGTCCTGGATGATCGCCATCAGCGTTAATGTGAATAATCTTTGCGAGTTCATCGTTATCAATAACAGGGAAAGCGAGTGAAATCTGACGACAACTTCCAGGCCCTGGATCAAGCAAGTTATGTTCTGGGCCCATTGACGTTCCAAGACTTGTAACTAACTCTTCGCGAATCGCATCAAGTGGTGGATTTGTAACTTGGGCAAATAGTTGTGAAAAATAATCAAAAACTAATCGTGGCTTATCTGAAATTGCGGCAATTGGAGTATCGGTTCCCATGGAACCAAGTGGTTCCATGCCGTTCTTGGCCATAGGTGTAATAAGAATGCGAACTTCTTCTTCGGTGTAACCGAACGTACGTTGACGGCGCAATACAGATGAATGCGGGTAAACAATATGTTCGCGCGCTGGAAGTTCATTTAGCTTAACTATTCCAGCATGCAGCCAGTCTCCATATGGAGCAGCATCTGCCAATTGATCTTTGATTTCACCATCTTCAATAATTCGACCAGCTTCAATATCAACCAAAAACATTTTTCCTGGCTGTAAACGTCCTTTTCGTGCAATATTTTCGGCAGGAATATCTAGAACACCAACCTCTGATGCCAGTACTACAAGCCCATCGTTAGTAACCCAGAAACGAGATGGGCGCAGACCGTTGCGATCTAGGACTGCGCCAACTTGATGTCCATCAGTAAAAGTTACACATGCCGGGCCATCCCATGGCTCCATGAGAGATGCATGGAAGGCATAAAAGTCGCGACGATTCTGCGGCATTGTTTCGTGGTTTTCCCAAGCCTCTGGAATCATCATCAAGACTGCGTGTGGAAGTGATCGTCCACCAAGGTAGAGAAGTTCTAGTACCTCATCAAAAGATGCCGAGTCACTGCCTGACATTTCAACAATTGGAAAAAGGCGCTTTAAATCTCCAGGAATAAGTTCGCTGGCAAGTAAAGATTCGCGGGCACGCATCCAATTGCGATTTCCCTTAACGGTATTAATCTCACCGTTGTGCGCGATGAAGCGATAAGGGTGGGCCAGTGGCCATGACGGAAAAGTATTTGTTGAAAATCGTGAGTGAACAAGTGCAAGTGGAGATACAACGCGTTCATCGGAAAGATCTGGGAAAAACTCTTCGAGTTGTCCCGTCGTTAGCATTCCCTTATAAACAATTGTCTGTGAAGAAAGAGAAGGGAAATAAACTTTAAGTGCATGTTCGGCGCGCTTTCGAAGGCAGAAAGCAAGGCGATCTAGAACCAAACCGCTTTCATTATTTTCACCCGCAACAAATAGTTGTTGAAAATTCGGCATGACAGACAACGCTGTTTTACCTAAAGATGCCGAATTGATCGGAAGTTCGCGCCAACCAAGAACTTTAAGGCCCTCTTCTTTGGCTATTTTTTCAATGGCAACTTTAATGTCAACGCCTTGTTCGATGAAAGCGATTCCCGTTGCATATGAACCTTCGACAGGTAGTTGAAAATCTGTGACTGCTTGATAGAAAGCATCTGGAACGCGAATAAGAATTCCGGCGCCATCACCGCTATCTGGTTCTGCTCCCGATGCTCCGCGGTGTTCTAAATTTCGAAGCGCAGTTAAAGCTTTATCAACGATGTCATGTGTTGCAATTTTATTGAGCGTCGCCACCATTGCCACACCGCAGGCATCATGTTCTTGCGCAGGGTCGTAGAGACCTTGTGCCTGCGGATAATTTGAGGACAGTGCCACGGCGAAGAGCTCCTGTTGTCGATGTGAAAATTTGCGGGACAACCTTGGCCCTAGTGGTGCTGGCAAAGAGTAGCAACAAATCCCTTGCTAGATAAAGAAATTAAAGGCCAGATACGTGGGCGATCTGACCGATCCCAGCAGTGATGAGCATGCCTAGGCAGCCACCCAAGATGACACGAATAGTTGGCACCAGCACTTTAGAGCCTGCAGTTCGCGCACTGACTACGCCAGTTAGAACTAAGCCAGCAACAGTAAAGCCAACGATGCTCCACGCTTTAGCGCCCAAAGTCGGTGCAAATGCGCCAAGAAATGGGATGAAGCCGCCAACAGTAAAACTAAAAGCAGATGCGATTGCCGCTTGAACCGGACGCGCTTTTGTATGTGGATGCTGTCCTAACTCATCACGAAGATGTGCGGTAAGTGGATCTTTTTTGTGCATCTCTTGCGCAACCGTCAATGCAAGTTCTGGGGAAAGCCCTCGATCAATATAAATTTGTTGCAGTTCAAGAAGTTCACCTTCAGGATCTGATGCTAAGTGTTCAATTTCTAGAAGGCGATCAGATTCTTCAACATCATTTTGAGAACGCACAGAGACATATTCTCCAACTGCCATTGACATCGCA
>WLCU01000041.1 GCA_009705165.1 Actinomycetota bacterium
CATATGAGGCTTCAACTTTCGAAGCACCTTTAATAGTTGTTCCCGGTTTTAATACAAGGCGGAGTTTTTGATCTTTATCAACGATCTCAGCTGATTCAACATTTGATTGCGATATTGCATCAAGGGCTTGAGAAGTTTCAATCTGGGTATAACGATTTCCCGCAGCTGAAATTTGTCCGAAGATAGAGACCGCAAAAATTGCAACCAAAATCCAGAAAAGTGGCCCCCGGAAAATTTTTCCCGTCCGAGTAGTCGGCTTTTTAGGATTGGTCTTACCTGAGAAACTCTTTTTGATGGGAGTTTTCTTTGTTGGCTTTTTTGCGTCAGTCATGTTCTTTATAACTCGTTTCGTAGGGGAAATATTTCTTAGGAGTACATGTGCTTGGCAAGCACTGCAATAAATGGCAGGTTTCGATATTTTTCATCAAAATCTAAGCCATAACCGATTACAAAATCTGGTGGAATTTCAAAACCAACATACTTCACATCAACGTGAACCTTTGCTGCCTCTGGTTTGCGAAGAATAGAAAGAATTTCAACACTACCAACACCACGAGATTCAAGATTTGATTTGAGCCAAGAAAGAGTTAAACCTGAATCAACAATGTCTTCAACAATTAAAACATTTCGGCCAGTAATATCGCGATCAAGGTCTTTGAGAATACGTACGACACCACTTGATTTAGTTCCGGATCCGTATGAACTAACTGCCATCCAATCCATCTCAACATGGCGTTGAAGTGCGCGTGAAAGATCGGCAACTGCCATTACTGCACCTTTAAGTACGCCGATAAGCAAAAGATCTTTGCCTTCGTAATCCTTATCTACCTGCGCTGCTAACTCTTTGATGCGAGCTTGCAAAGCTTCTTCGGTGACAATGACGCGTTCGATATCGCCTGATATGGCTTCTAAATCCACGGTGCTCCCTATGGTTGGTGACGTGAGAGCGAAAGTCTGCCCGAAAAACGCTCAACCTTCACACCGCCGGGTAAATGCGCTGGGCCTTGGCCATTCCACGCACAAATCAGCGCCTCAATCGCGGCCACATGCTCGGATGTGACAGATCCTGAGGGTGCACCGCAGGCATATATGGCTCGACGGATGATTCTAGATCGGATAGCTCTGGGCAGTCCGGCGAGATAGGCGCAATCTAAATCATCGAGTGACAACCCAAGAATTTCTTGTTCGGCCCATTGATCTAACGCATCGGCATCATCTCTTAGTAAGGCAGCACTGCGAACGAGTGCATCGGAAATTCCAGGACCAATTGTTTTTTCTAAAGTTGGTAATGCTTCGGTGCGAACGCGCACTCGGGCAAACTGTGAATCTTTGTTGTGTGGGTCATTCCAGGGAATCAAACCAATTTCTTTGCAAGCATCTTCAGTTTGTTCACGGGTGATGTTTAGAAATGCACGAATATATTTTCCATTTACTTCAGCCATGCCTGAAAGTGATCTAGTACCTGATCCACGTGACAAACCAAGTAAAACTGTCTCTGCTTGATCGTTATGTGTGTGACCTAAGAAAATCGCTTCGGTATCTAAACTATCAAAAGCTTCATATCTTGCTTTTCGAGCAGATGCTTCTAAGCCTTCAGTGATTTCAACTTTAACTTTCTTGATTGCACAGTCGAGTCCAATCGATTTCATCTGTTCAACAACTAATTCTGCTTGTTTATTTGAACCATCCTGAAGTTGATGATCAATAGTTACTGCACTTAATTGAAGCGCAAGTTTTGATGCTTCCTTAGAAAGAGCATAAGCAAGAGCTAATGAATCTGCGCCACCAGAAACTGCAACAACAATTCGATCCCCGGCTTCTAACTTTTCAAGAAATGGGCGGACAGCGCTACGGATGGCAGGCAGCTGTGAGCTCATGCGATAAGACTAGACCCGACCACCAAATGGCATTAAACCTTTAATGCTGTAGATATTTGAGAACAAAAGGCCTCTACTCCTTGAGTTGGCTTCCCACATCATGCCGTTTCCAGCATAAATTGTTATGTGGTGAATTGTAGAAATTGTTCCTTTGTATGAATAGAAAAGAAGATCGCCAGGTACAAGTTCCTTGAGAGAAACATGCTTTGTGTAGCCTGAATAAAGGGCTGAATTGAGGCGATCCCAATCTGGCCAATTTAGACCAGCGGCTTTATATGCCGAAAAGACTAAACCAGAGCAGTCAAAAGATTTAGGGCCTTGGGTTCCCCAAACATAAGGTTTGCGTGCAAGTACTTGCGCCCTTGCATACGCAACAGCTTTATCTCGCTGAGCTTGTGAGGTACGAATTGTTGACCGCCCCTTGAAGCCGATATCTGGCCAAACATTTTTTTGTCCGGGCGTTAGTTCGGCTTGATTAGCTTGAGATTCTTCAAGCAAAGCCAGCTGTCGCTGTTGTTCGAGAGTAGTACGCACTTTTCGCGCACTCATGAGTTCGCGCATTAAAGCGTCTTGAATTTTTTGTAACTTCGCAACTTCTTTAGCTTGTTCAGCTTTTGCATCATCTGCAACTTTCTTAGCTGCAGCCACTTTATCTGTTGCTTTCTGTTGCTCAACTTTAGCTTTATCAGCTGCTGCTTTGGCAGCTCTAGCAATTACTTCTGCGGCTTTAAACCTTTCGAGTGCAATTGTATTTTTCGCACCTAACGTACTCAGCGTACTTAATTGATCCATTAAATCCTGTGGACCATTTGCACTTAATAACGGTTCGATGTCGGTCATGCTGCCACCCATGATGTATGCATGTGCGGCGAGACGTCCAATAACTCTGTGAGCTTCCTCCACTGCTGCTGCAGTCTCGGCAGCATATTGCGCCGCAGCACGTGCTGCGGCATTAGCAATTGCTAACTCCTTTTGTGCTTTTACGTAGAGCGCAGTTGCAGCATTTGCTTTTGCCGTTAATGTTCTAAGAGTTTGATTTGCTGCCGCTAATTTTGCCGCTTGTGCATCTGCCGCTTTTTTCTTTGCCGCTTCAACTTTCTTTGCCGCTTCAATTTCTGCCAAAGTTGGTTTTGGGGTCTTTGCCAGAGCCGGCGCTGTTGTAAGCGTCAGACCAAGGACGAGAGCGAATGAAATCGCTCGATATTTTTTCAACGTAAGACCTCCGAGGGAAGGCCTCAAGAATAATTGGCCTACCTTGGAAAACCTTGTGTTTGGAGGTTGGTGTCTCTAATTAGCTACATCACGACGCAAGAATAAAAACGATGCGATCACTGCGCCGACGCCGACATATATTCCACCGACAATAAGTGCATGTGAATATTCAATTCCATCTGAGACTGGTCCAACCGCAGTGCCACCCGCCGCTACTGCATATAACTGAGTACCAGGTAACCAGCTTTGCCATGAACTCTTTACTGCTATTAAAAGGTTTTCAATTATAAGTAACCACAGCACGCCAAAAGAGATTGCACTAATAGGTGATCGGAGAAGTAAACCCAGAACCATTCCTATAATTCCAAAGCCAATTACTGAGATTGTGACATTAATAAAGGTAGTAAAGATTGCATGTCGACCATCACTGTTAAACCACAAATCAGTTGAAACTTTAGCTCCAGGCGCGAGAATAATGGATGCAGAGATACTAACAATGGCTGATAAAGCAATCATTGCGAGCGCAAAAAAATTCATAGCGATGAACTTGCCAAGCAAAATTCGCATTCGGCTTGGCTGGCGAACCAATAAATTGCGAAGTGTTCCGTAGGTATATTCCTGCGCAGTCTGTGCTGCAAAAACACACAGTGCGATAATTCCTAAGAAACCTCCAACACTGCTAAATCCTTGGACCACGCCGGTAGAGAGGCTTAAAACTTCACGACCCACCACACGGCCACGATCTGAGTTTCCTTGTGGCGAATCAATTAATAAGAACAGTAATGATGAAAAAAGCGCACTAAAGAAAACTGCTGCTCCCATTGTGCCGAAAAATAGAGTGGGGCGACGTAATTTGCGAATTTCGGCAAAGGCTACATTCCACATTATTTGTCACCTGTCATTTCAAAGAAGGTTTCTTCAAGATTTGGTAGTTGGGGAGTTAGTTGCGACAAAGTAATTCCGGCATCAAATGCTGCTCGGTTAAGTTCAATGGCCCAATTTGCTGGGCCTTGTACATGCAAAGCACCATCTCGAATAGATGCATGATGTCCTGCTTTTTCCGCAATCCCTTGCAAAACTACTAAATCACTTTCATTTAAAGTTTTTGCGATGATTATTGGCTGTTGTGCCAACATTAAATCAGTCATCTTTCCTGTGAACACAACTTCACCTTTTCGAAGCATCACCAAGTAATCACTTATTAATTCAAGTTCTGAAAGCAAGTGTGAGGAAACAAAGACTGAAGTTCCATTGTTAGCTAGAGAACGAAGAAGTGCGCGAACCTCTTGGATGCCCTCAGGGTCTAAACCGTTTGTTGGTTCATCCAGCATCAATAACTTTGGATCCGGTAGCAAGGCTGCGGCAATACCTAGACGTTGCTTCATTCCTAAGGAATATGTTTTAAATTTTGATTTACCTCTGTCACCAAGTCCAACTTGTTCAAGTAATCCCTGGACCCGATCTGTAGAGAATCCTCCAAGTGAGGCGAGTACATTCAAATTTTCTTTTCCACTCAGTGCGGGATAAAAAGCTGGGCCTTCGATCATGGCGCCAACACGTGGCAAGTATTTCTCGGGGTGTTTAATTGATTCACCCAAAATCTCGCCCGTACCGCCAGTGGGTGTGATTAAACCTAAAAGCATCCGCATTGTTGTAGTTTTTCCGGAACCGTTAGGTCCGACGAAGCCGCAGATTGTGCCGAGTGGGACTTCAAATGTGGCGTGAGAAACCGCTACTTGTTCGCCATATTTCTTGCTCAGATCTGTAACCGATATTGCAGTGTTGGACATGGGAGTAACTCTGCCACAATTAGCCCATGAGCAAACGACCTTGGGGCCATCGACCACTCAATGAGCGCGACGAACCGCAGTGGGAACTCCATCCTCAAACACATTCCGTACGTGCAGGTCTAGCGCGTTCAGGTTTTGGCGAAACTTCAGAAGCTTTGTATCTCAATAGTGGTTTCACATATTCATCTGCCGAAGAAGCTTTTTCATCATTTGCTGAAGAAACTGATCACTTTTTATATAGCCGATTTCATAATCCAACTATTGCAATGTTTGAACAACGCTTGGCTGCAATTGAAGGCGCTGAATTATGCGTTGCCACCGGTTCAGGTATGTCGGCAATGTTTGCATCCCTTGCTTGCATAGTTGAACAAGGTGATCATGTAGTTGCATCAGCAGCAATGTTTTCATCGTGCCACGTTGTAATTACCGAGTTCTTACCAAAGTGGGGCGTTACTTTTGAATTAGTCAAAGGAAACGATCCAGCGGCTTGGGCAAAAGCTTTGAGTAAGCCAACGAAAGCTGTTTTTATTGAAACACCAAGTAATCCACTTCTAGAAATTGTAGATATTCAAATGGTTAGCGATCTTGCACATAAAGTTGGTGCAACCGTAATTGTTGACAATGTTATGGCTTCCCCGATTTTACAAAAACCATTACAGCTTGGCGCCGATGTAGTTATGTACTCAGCAACAAAACATATTGATGGTCAAGGTCGAGTCCTTGCCGGTGCGCTTCTAGGATCACGCGATTACATTGTTGAGAAACTCTTGCCATTTGTTCGCCATACAGGTCCAGCGCTAAGTGCATTTAATGCATGGGTTCTAGTTAAGTCACTCGAAACTATGGAGATGCGCGTACAGCGCATGACACAAAATGCCCAAGAAGTCGCAGAATTCTTAGAAGGACATAAGAAAATTAAATCTGTCCGCTTCCCTGGACTTAAGTCTCACCCTGAGTATGAACTTGCCAAGAAACAAATGGCTGGCGGCGGAACGACTATCGGAATCGAATTCGCTGGAAACCAAGCAGCAGTCTTTGGTTTTATGAACAAACTGCGAGTAATCGATATTTCCAACAACCTAGGTGATAGCAAATCTTTGATAACTCATCCTTCATCAAGTACACATCGCCGTTTATCTCCTGAAGTACAGGCAGAGATGGGTATCACCGAGTCTGTATTGCGTTTATCTGTTGGCCTAGAACACGCAAGCGATTTACTTAAAGATTTAGATCAAGCGCTTAGCTGAGCAACTACAAGCACAACCGAGAGCAGACTCAAGTAAGTAATCGACCATTGAAAGATTTTGCCAGCAACTTTGCCGTAGTTCTCTGATCCTTCTTTCAATGCAATTAGCTCGCGTGCAAAAACAAGTCCTAGCAAAATAGTTATAACTAAAGACCACATGGGTAATGAAGCTGAAAGAATCAACCAGACTGAAGACGCGATCATCATTATTGTGTGAAACCACATCTGCCTATGAACTCTCGCCTTAGTGGCAACAACTGGGAGCATCGGAATTCCAGCAGCTGAATAGTCATCTTTGTATTTGATTGCGAGCGCCCAAAAATGTGGCGGCGTCCAGAAAAATATCACCATGAAAAACGCTAGCGCTGTTAATGAAAGCGAGTTTGTTACTGCTGCCCAACCAATTAATACCGGCATACAACCCGCTGCGCCTCCCCACACAATATTCTGAGAAGTTCGACGCTTTAAAGCTAACGTGTAGACAAGAACATAAAAAGCAATTGCAATAAAAGTTAAAGTAGCTGCCAGTGGAGTTGTGAAAATCCAAAAAATTATTAACGAAAGCAGACCAATAGCTGAAGCAAAGATAGTTGCGTTTTGCTTGCTTATTGCACCCGAAACAATTGGACGATTTGAAGTCCGTGCCATTAACTTGTCGATGTCACTTTCAATCACCATGTTAAAAGCATTTGCACTTCCGGCAGCTAATGTTCCGGCCAATATTGTGGTCACTGCCAGCGAGAGTGAAGGCAGACCTTTGGCAGCTAAAACCATTGCCGGCAAAGTCGAGACCAAGAGCAGTTCAACCACCCGAAGCTTCATCAGATCCAGATATCCCCGCATAGGTGTGCTCACTGGCTTAGATTACCCAGCATCCTCGTGCACGGTTCCCAGGTTCTTCTAAGGCTAATGGGCTACTTTTCCAACTAACGAAAGGATCACCTCATGGCTCCAGAGCAAAAACCAGAATGGTTCACATTGGCCGAAGCAGATAATGCAGCATCTCCTCGCAAAATCTCTAAAAGCTTGCCAATTCTTGCCTTAGTAGTTGCTGGCGCCATTATTGGAGTTGGCGCAGTAGTTGCCCAAACTCAAGAGGAACCTCAAGCTAATGCAACTGAGACAGTTTCTTCAGTTGCGTCACCATCAGATTCACCTGCGCCAATAACATCTGCGGCAAATGAATCAGTAGCACCAGCAAAAACCACAGTGGTTTCTGCCAATACACAATCGAGTGCACCAAAAGCTGATCCCGTTGCACCAAAAAATCCAACTACTTCTAGCATCCAGAACCCGCTTAACAATAAGCCAACTGGGGGCGAACACGAAGGTCGAGAAGGTCATAATGGCAACGAACACGAAGATGACGGTGAATATGAAGGCGACGAGGACGACGACTAATTTCTAGCCGTTACAGTTAGGCCATGCGCCGTAACTTTCTTATATTTGTCTTAGCAATTTCACTCTGCGCAATAGCTACACCGGCTCGGAGTGAAACCGTATCTGCCGAAACAAAAATGGTTTTAGTAAAAACTATTTATGGAGACATTTCCCCTAAATCTGTGCGTTCGTCAGGCAATGGCATAGTTAGTGCGCATAACATGATGTATCGACATAGTGTGACAATTTATGATTCCCAAACCTTTGAACTAATTAAGACTGTGCCCGATTCTGTCCAACTTTCTAAATTTGGACTATCAAAGTTCACATCTATCTTTAGAGGTGCTCCTGTCGAAGGTGCTTATTCACCAGATGGAAAATATCTTTACGTAACGAACTACGCCATGTATGGCAAAGGGTTTAACCGTGAGGGTCACGACACATGTTCTCCAGCTTCCAAATATGACAAGAGTTTTCTGTACAGAATTAATCTCGAAAACTACGTGATTGATAATGTTTATC
>WLCU01000042.1 GCA_009705165.1 Actinomycetota bacterium
GCTGTCGCTGCAAGAACTGCAGTTGCGATTGCGATTCCCTTAGTGATTGCCTTAGTTGTATTACCAACTGCATCAAGTGAAGTAAGAATCTGTGCGCCTTCTCCTTCAACATCGCCAGACATTTCTGCAATGCCTTGCGCGTTATCTGAAATAGGACCAAAAGTATCCATGGCAACGATTACGCCAACTGTTGTTAGCAAACCAGTTCCGGCCAATGCGATTGCAAGAAGTGAAAGCACAACGCTTCCGCCACCTAGCAAGAACGCACCGAACACTGCTGCTGCAATAAGAAGTGCTGAGTAAACAGCTGACTCAAAACCAACTGAGATACCCGCCAAAATTACTGTTGCTGCGCCGGTTTCTGAAGATGCGGCAACGTCGTTTACTGGACGCTTGCCAGTTTCAGTAAAGAAGCCAGTTAACAGTTGGATCGCTGCTGCAAGTGAGATACCGATTAATACTGCACCGATTGCAAGAACGCGTGGGTTTGTGTTTCCAGCATCTGCAATTGCTTCAGCAGAAAGACCAGTCATTAACTTGAAATCAGATGGTAGGTAAGTAAATGTTGCAAGTGCAGTTAAACCTGCAGAAATAAGTGCTGATAAGAAGAATGAACGGTTAATTGCGCTCATTGCTGACTTGTCTGTGCTGCGAAGCTTGGTGAGGAAGATACCAATCACTGCAGTGACGGTTCCGATTGCTGGAACGATCAATGGATAGATAAGTCCTGAATCACCAAAGGCAGCCTTGCCAAGAATCAAAGCTGCAACAAGAGTTACTGCATATGACTCGAACAAGTCTGCAGCCATACCGGCGCAGTCACCAACGTTGTCACCAACGTTGTCAGCAATTGTTGCCGCGTTACGTGGGTCATCTTCTGGAATATTTTTTTCAACTTTACCAACAAGGTCAGCTCCAACATCTGCTGCCTTTGTAAAGATACCGCCGCCGACACGCATGAACATTGCAAGCATCGCTGCACCAAAACCAAAACCTTCAAGAACTGCAGGTGCATCTTGGCGATAGATGATCACAACAAGTGATGCTCCAATGAGTCCAAGACCAACAGTTGTCATACCAACCACGCCACCAGTACGGAAAGCGATTTGAACGGCCTTAACGCCATCCTTATTACGAGCTGCATCTGCAACGCGAACATTTGCGCGCACTGCAAGCCACATACCGTTGTAACCAACTAGTGCCGAAAATGCTGCACCTAGGAGGAAGAAGATGGAACGGCCTACGCGAATCTCAGTTGCACCAGGAAGTGCAAAGAGAAGGACGAAGACGATTCCAACAAAGTAAGAAAGAGTGCGGAACTGACGTGAAAGAAATGCCGCTGCGCCTTCTTGAACCGCTTCAGCGATTTCGCGCATCTTTGGAGTTCCATCGCTAGCTGCAAGAACCTGGGCGCGTAATGCGTAGGCGATTGCGAGCGCTGCTAGGGAGATTCCTAGAACGATGTAGGCATATGTCAGGTTTGATCCGGTTACTTGTACAAGTGATACGGTGCTTGAAGCACGCATAGGTTCTCCTCCATTGGAGTTTTAGGGCCCCTAAGGTCCGATTAACTTCCGCAGTTTAGACATGAAATACCCATTTTGGCGAAAACATACTAATTACTTACAGAACTTACTTGCGCCCCCTGGCTCCGTTACGCTTGACGCATGACTTCATTTCCACAGGGCTTCATATGGGGAGCCGCAACCTCTAGCTATCAAATCGAAGGCGCCGCTCATGTCGACGGCCGAGGCGCATCAATCTGGGACACCTTCTGTGCCACCCCAGGAAAAGTAGCCCGAGGCGAAAACGGCGATGTAGCCAACGATCATTACCATCGCTACCCCGAAGATATTGCCACCATGAAAGAGCTTGGCTTGCAGGGATATCGATTCTCTTTTGCCTGGCCGCGCATGTTTGCCAATGGTGATGGCGCTCGCGAAGAACGCGGCTTTGCTTTTTATGATCGTTTAATTGATTCAATCCTTGAAGCAGGCATCGAACCTCTTGCAACGTTGTATCACTGGGATCTGCCACAAGCTTTGCAAGATAAAGGTGGTTGGGAAAATCGCGACACCATTAAACATTTTGCAGATTACTCAGCAGCTGTTGTTGAGCGCTTTGGCGATCGCGTCAAGAAGTTCACACCGATAAATGAACCGTGGGTTGTTGCCTGGCTTGGAAATGGAATTGGAATTCATGCACCGGGAAAGATTGATCGCAAAGCTGCGTGGGCAGTTGCACACCACACCGTAGTTGCACACGCTGCCTCTACAAACGCAATGCGTTCTGTGCGAAGCGATATTTTAACTGGGCCAGTTCTTAATCAAACCCGTTCTGTGCCAGATGATATAAATGATCCAATCCAAGCCAATGCAGCAGATTTATTAGATGCAATTAGCAACCGTTTCTGGATGGATGCTTTTATGTATGGCAAGTATCCGCAAGTAGTCATGGATAAATTTGGTGACGAGTTAAGCCCATGGATTAAAGATGGCGATATGCAAGCGGCCACAGTTAAAAATGATTTCATTGGAATTAACTATTACTTTGATAACCGCGTTGGGCCATCGCTTGGTGGAAAACCCGAATGGCACTCAATCTCTGGATTATTCGATTTAGATATCGATGAAACCCCACGAGGGCCGCTAACAGATATGGGTTGGCCGCTAACTCCAGAAGGTTTAGAGAGTTTGTTAGTGCGTTGGTATAAAGAACATGGCGATAAGTGCCCGGATCTTTACATCACTGAAAATGGTGCCGCATACGATGAAGGTCCTAGTGCAGATGGCGCAGTACATGATCCGCGCCGTACAGATTATTTAGCTACACACTTAAAGGCTGTTTCAAATGCAATTGCCCAAGGTTCACCAGTAAAGGGTTATTACCAATGGTCTTTGATGGATAACTTTGAATGGGCACTTGGTTATGAAAAGCGTTTTGGCATTGTTCATGTTGATTTTGATACGCAAAAGCGAATCATTAAAGATTCAGGGCTTTGGTATCGCGATCAGATTAAAAACAATGGTGCTTCTATTTAACTGAACCAGCAAGCAAACCACGCACAAAGTAGCGCTGTAATGAGAAGAATACGATCAAAGGAATAATGATCGAGAACAGCGCTGCTGGCGCAACGTTTTCCCAGTGAGAACCCAGTGATCCACCAAGGTTTGCTAAGTGCAAAGTAAGTGGAGCAACATCATCTGTACCGCCAGCGAAAACAAGTGCCACTAGCAGGTCGTTCCAGATCCAAAGGAACTGGAAGATTGCAATTGATGCGATTGCGGGTACAGACAGAGGCAACACAATTCGACGAAATACTTCAAAATGATTTGCTCCATCAACGCGCGCAGCTTCCATAACTTCACGAGGAAGCGCGGCAACGAAGTTGTGTAAAAGGTAAGTAACCAATGGCAAACCAAACATTGTGTGAGGTAACCAAACTGATGCAAGGGTTCCCACAATATGTAGTTGCGGAATTATTGTGTGGCCAAAGAGCTGCACGCCAGTTGCAAAGAAAGTAAGCAAAGGCAATAAAGAGAGCTGCAAAGGAACGCCTTGAAGCGCAAATAATCCGTAGAAAATATGATCGCTAAAGCGAAATGGAATCCAAGCAAGTGCATATGCGGCCATTAAACCAAGGCCAACTGATAACAAAACTGCCGGAATTGTGATTGCAAGTGAGTTGATAGCAAAAGGAATCATTCCCTGCTCGCCCACGGTGCCGCCTGATTCAAACAAAATCGCACGGAAATTATCGAAAGTAAAACTTGGGTTCTTAAACGCTGTCCACCAACCTGTAGAAAGAATGTCTTCTTTCTTTCTAAAAGATGTGACTACTAAACCAAAAGTAGGAATGGTCCACAAAATAGCGATAACTGTTACAACCATTGAAGCAATAGGTGATGTGAATGGACGGTTTGATGCATGGCCCTTGTTAGACATTAGTGCTTCCTTTCTTGGCGAAGGGAGCGAATGTTGTAATAAGTAATTGGAATAACGCCCAGGAAGATAAGAACGGCCAAAGCTGATCCGCGACCATAATTTAAGTACACGAAGTTTTCATCGAACATACGGTTAGACAAAACGTCGGTCTTAAAGTTTCCGCCGGTCATTGTGTGAATAACATCGAACAGCTTCAAAGTTCCGACCATGGCAGTAGTTAGCACCACGATAATTGTTGTGCGAACCATTGGCACGGTAATTGTTCTAAATAATCTAAAGCCAGTTGCGCCGTCTAGTTGGGCAGCTTCTTCAATCTCGGTTGGAATTCCCTTGATTGCAGCTGACAAAATAACCATTCCAAAACCAGTAAAGCCCCAGATGTAAACAACCATTAAGAATAAATTGTTCCATGGTGACCACAAGAGCAAGTGCTTAAGTTCAAAACCTAACCACACCATAATCTGTCCGACTAAACCTGTTTGGGGACGATTAGGTTCTTGGTATGCATACATTAAGTTCCAAATTAAAGAACCGCCAACAAATGAAATTGCCATTGGCATAAAAATTAGAGATTTTGCAAAGGCTTCACGCTTCATTTTATTAAGCATCGTGGCAAGAGTAATTCCAAGTGCTGTCACGATGACTGGGCTGATTACTACCCAAGAGATTGTGTTAATAAAAGCTAAGCGAATATCAGGATCTTTGACTGCGTTGGTGTAGTTGGCTAGACCAACCCACTTAGATGAATCAGCATTTTTAAATGATTCGATAAAAGTCTGAATTGCTGGAATTCCAAGACCTGTCATTACCAAAATTAATGCGGGAACTAGGAAAAGTGCGATTGCAAGTGAGTTCTGCTTCTTGCCTTTAATGCGAGCGCCGGCGGCAAATGCGATTCCATAAAAACCGAAGAATAAAACGATTACAGAAATGATCTGGAAAATTTTTGGCCAAGAGCTAGAAAGGATTGAACCAAAAGTAATCATCGGCTAGCTCCTAACTTTTAATAAATTAATTGGTGCTTATTATGATGTTAAAACCGGGGCCTACCAAGTGGTAGGCCCCGGTTTTTTTACAGCTTATAGCTAGTGGTTATTTACCAGTTAGCATCAATAGCTGTTGCAACATCCTTCATTGACTTACCTTCTGCGTAGAACTTTGTGATTTCCTTCCAGAAAGCACCGTTTACAGCTGTAGGCATCAAGTCAGATGCATCGAACACGATTGCACCCTTCTTTGACTGAAGTGATTGTGCAACAACCTTTAGTACAGGATCTGAGTAAGAAGATAGTGCGATTCCGCTGTTAGCAGATGTCCATCCGCCTAGCTTTGCGCGCTCAGTTCCGTATGCAGGAGATGAGAAGTAAGCCTGTACTGCGCCAACTTCCTTCTTCTTGCTGAAAGCAACTGGGAATTCGCCAGCACCTTCGATTGGGTTACCAAACTTTGAGTTTGTTGGAGGTAGGTAGAACGCATCAGCATCTTTGCCAGGACCGAAAGTGGTTCCAGCTGGGAACATTGATGAGTAGAAAGATGCCTGCTGCAACATGCCGCAAGTGCCATCCTTAAGTCCTGGTACACCAGCATCTTGGAACTTGCGTGTTGCTACTGATTGCAAGTCGCCAACCTGAGCTGAAGTTCCTAACCAAGCAGCTACCTTGTTCATTACACCTTGCATTTCTGGTGATGAGAACTTGAGCTTGCCTTGCCACCACATGTTGTACTTGTCTGGACCTAGCTCGCGAAGAGCCATTTCTTCGATCCAGTCAGTTGCAGGCCAACCTGTTGCAGCACCTGATTCAATACCAGCACACCAAGGAAGCTTTCCAGCTGCCTTGAACTTTGCTGCGATTGCATCCATCTGTGCCCATGTCTTAGGAACAGTTACACCGAGAGCCTTGAACTGTGCTGGTGAGTACCAAACAAGTGACTTAGATGAAGCACCAAATGGAGCTCCGTAAACTTTGCCCTTTACAGTTGTAAATGCTTTCCATGCTGGGTTGTAGTAAGTATTGATGTTCTTCAAAACTGCTGCAGTTACTGGAACTGCTTTACCAGTCTTAACCATTGTCTCTACAAGACCTGGTTGAGGAATGATTGCGATGTCTGGTGCGTTTCCGCCCTTAACACGAACAGGTAGAAGAGTTTCAAACTGATCTGTACCTTCGTAAGCAATCTTGATACCAGTACATGCAGTGAAGTGTGCAAATACCTTTGTCATTACAGAAGCTTCAGGATCGCGGATACCTGCGAATACCTTAACTGTTGCATTCTTGTATGAACCGAACTGAGTGAAGTCTTTGCAATACTCAGTTGTTGCAGCTGTTGATGAAGTTGCTGTAAATACAGTTGCTACTAGAGCAATTGCACTAAGCACAGCTGAGAGTTTTAAGGTTTTTTTCATTTGGCCTTTTCTTTCAGGGGGTCACTGGTCCGGAATCCTTGTGAAATCCGCGTCCCATTCGTGGGCTTAGTCTCGTATGGCTCACGCGTAGACGCAAGGCAATGGCCGTGTAAACGAGCGTGTAAATACAACAATTTGATAACTAAGCATTGCCTCAGGCCTGTACTTGTGAGGTAGCCTGACCTGAATGAACCTCTTTGACGCGCACTCAATTGTGTCTGACCTTGGACTCATTGGGGTCTTGGCGATTATCTTTGCTGAAACAGGATTACTTGTCGGTTTAGCTTTTCCTGGTGACTCTTTACTCTTTCTGGCAGGGGTCGCAGCATCTGGTTCAGGGGCTGCAGTTTTAGGAGATGCTCACCTATCAACAAGTGCGCTTTTTGTTGGTGCTCCAATTGCGGCAATTGCTGGCGCACAGGTTGGTCACTGGTTTGGCCACAGATATGGCCGCAAGTTATTTGATCGCCCCGATGGTCGAGTGTTTAATCGCCAAAAAGTAGTTGCGACTGAAAAATGGTTGCGCAAATATGGAACCGGCAAAGCAATTGTCTTGGCCCGCTTCGTTCCATTTATCCGGACTCTGTTAAATCCAATGTGTGGAGTTGTTGGAATTTCGGCTAAGAAATTTTTCATTTGGAACGTTGTCGGTGGATTGATTTGGACTGAATTAGTAATTGGTCTTGGTTTTATTCTGGGCGAAAAACTTGAAGGTTCAGTTGATAAGTATTTATTGCCAGCAGTCGGTTTAATTATTCTGGCTTCACTTACTCCAGTGATAATCGAATTATTCCGCGAGTGGCAAACTCGCAAACACCACAAATAAAATTAAAGGTTGGTTTTTAAAGTCCGAGATCGGCTAATTGAAATGCCGCGCGGTATTCATAACCAGCTTCTTTAATCTTTGGTTCTGCGCCACGTTCAACAATCACCGCAACACCAACAACGATTGCACCAGCTTCAACTAAAGCTTCGACTGCTGTTAAAACCGAACCACCTGTTGTAGAAGTATCTTCCACTGCCAACACGCGCTTGCCTTTTACATCAGGACCTTCGATGCGGCGTTGCAGCCCATGTGCTTTTTCGGCTTTACGAACCACAAAGGAATCAATCTTTTTTCCTTGTGCTGCAGCAACATGCATCATGGCAGTTGCAACTGGATCTGCGCCAAGAGTTAACCCACCCACTGCGTCGTAATCTAAATCTTTAGTTAGATCCAGCATTACTTGACCAACCAATGGGGCAGCTTCGTGATCAAGAGTTACGCGGCGTAAATCTACGTAGTAGTCGGCTTCTTTACCCGAAGACAAAATAACTTTTCCGTGGACAACAGCCTTATTAATAATCTGATTCTTTAGGGCATCGCGTGAACTCATGCGCGCGAGCCTACTCGGTGAGGCGCTGGTCTTTGATTGTTGTGGCGTGAATTTCCTTAAACTTTCGAGTTTCATGTGGGTTCACTGGTTTCGACACTATTGTTTTAACAATCACCGTAGATTCACCTTGTGAATGTAAAACGTCTTGAAACCTCAC
>WLCU01000043.1 GCA_009705165.1 Actinomycetota bacterium
AGGCAAAGCCGCGACCTAAAATAACGATTTCATTATTGCGTGAGGTATTTACAACTGCCTTCGCCACGCAATCAGTGTCATCTGAAATTCGTTGTGATTCAGCAATTATCTGCTGTGCATTAATCGCCTTGCCCGTCCAAGCAGAAACCAACAAGAACGACACAAGTAGTTGGGCGTTATAGGACTTAGTTGCCGCAACAACCAATTCTGGTCCTGCCATAAGTGAGAAATGGTGGTGAGCTATTTTTGCCAATGGCGAAGAATCATCATTTGTCATAGCGATTACATACGCATGAGATTCGCGGGCTGCAGTTGCAAAGTGAACTAAATCTGGAGATTGCCCGCTTTGGCTAATCGCAATTACCAAAGTATTTTTATATTTCAACTCTGAGTTATAGACCGTAACTGAGGATGGCGAAGTCAATCCAACAGGCAGGCCGATCTGAGTTTCAATTAAATATTTTAAGTAATGGGCGGCATTATCAGATGTCCCGCGGGCAAGAATTAAGACCGAATGTATATTTTGTTCGGTAAGAACATTCTTGATGGAATCAAAATCAGCGACATTATCCAAAATCGCTGCAAAAACCTTTGGTGTCTCTGCAATTTCCGAAGACATTATTGAGCCTAATTGCTTCATGGGCTTATCTTCCCATACTCATTCCACTATTCTTAAACCTATGGCGACAGCAAAGAAGGTAGTTCCAAAACACGTGGAGCTGCGTGAAAAATTGAGAGGCCGCTTCCAGCGCATGTCACCTAACGCAATGATTCCATCTGCGCGGGATTTGGCGAAGAGTTACAAAGTGAGCGCAATGACTGTGCGACAAGCACTCGTGGCCCTGCAACAAGAAGGAATGATCCATTCGGTTCCTGGACTTGGAACTTTTATTTCAGACCACAAAATGTCCAAGCGGCTAACTTTTGTCTCATTTTCGCAAGAAGTTATTGAAAGGGGCATGAAGCCGAGTGCCAAAATCGTTTCTGCCATAAAAACTACAATCAGCGATGAAACCCTTGCCGAGCAGCTCCAGCTCAAAGTTGGAGACCCGATTTATAAAATTGAACGCGTAAGATTTGCTGACAAGATTCCGATGGCGCTTGAGCAAAGCTGCATCTCAGCAGAGTTAATGCCTGGGCTTCTGGATCAAGACTTAAATACCTCCCTGTATGAAATCTTTAAAAATACCTATGAGAAACCAGTAACAAGGGCTGAATGCGTAGTGTCCCCCGTCAACTTAAATAAACGGCAGGCTGATTTGCTTGAGACAGAATTTAAATCCGCAGCATTAAATTTTGTGGTTATTGCCTACGATGCCCGCGGACGCGCACTTGAGAGATGTTCTTCTATTAAACACGGGGATCGATATGACTTTAAATACAGCATTCAAGCTGAAAGCTAATTAATTTACTTTAAAAATTGTTTAGTCAGTAGGTATGGATTTGTGATTGCGGTTCCAACACAAACTGACCATGCTCCACTTTCAATCGCCTTATTAAACTCACTTGGGGTAGCAAAACCACCTTCGGCAATTATTGGAATATCTAGTTTCTTTGAAACTTGCGAAATTAGATTTATGTTTGGCAAACCCGGGCTTGGTATGTCTGTATACCCATTCAAAGTAGTTGCAACTGCATCAAAACCAAGATCGGCAGCAAACTGGGCATTTTCTAAACTATCAATATCAGCCATCAACTGCACATTAGTTGCTTTTTTAACTTCTGCAAAAAACTCCTCTAAAGATTGACCGTTCCAGCGTTTTCTTTGCGTTGCATCAACGGCAACAATGGATGCGCCAGCTTTTGCTAAATTAACGACATCCTCAACACGAGGAGTGATGTAAACATCTGATTGATCGCTATAAGCCTTAATCAAACCAATTACTGGAATCTTTACAGCGGCACAAACTGCCGTGACATTTTCAATTCCTTCTGCCCTGATTGCCGACGCTCCGGCTAATTCAACTGTTAAAGCTTGGGCTCGAATGAACTCTGGGGTGTCGATAGGTGTTCCCCCAGGAGCTTGGCAGGAGACAATAAGTCCGCCTCGAATGTTGATCCACGCGGAGTTAAGGCCGGGTTCACTTTGTAACCGATTTGTAACCAACACTTTCCCCTCTCCCCCTTGACATTGCTGAACCATACTATAGTTTTGCCCTACTGGTCTAGAGCGGTTACCTACCAATCCAGATCGACATCTAACTAGCGTCTAATCGACGAGTGAGAAGGAAGAGTAATGCGCTTAAAGAAAACGTCAATCGCGCTGGTCTCCGCGCTCAGCTTGGTAGTCGGCCTTGCCGTGCTACCAGCAGCTAATGCCGCAACCACAGTAAAGATGGTTTTGTGGCCTGGGCCAGAAGGCGATGCAATGCAAAAAGTAGTGGATGCCTACAACACATCCCAAGGTAAAAAGGATGGCGTTACTGTGAAGATGATTCTTCTTAGCCGTGACAACACCTTCGCAAAAGAAGCTGCCCTCATGAAGTCAAAGTCATCAGAGTATGACATTTATTTCACTGCTTCTTATCTTGTCGGACAACATGCTCCTTATCTATCAGATCTTAAGGGTGTAAAAGACAGCCTCTACTTAAAGGCTTCTGTTAACTCACTTAAGGTTGCTGGAAAGCAAAAAGCATTACCGCTTGATACAAGCTTGCACTTTATGTACTACCGCAAAGATCTCATTGCTTCACTAAGTGCAAACGCCGCAAAGTACACATCTATCGCTAAAGAAGTTCTTGGTAAAGATTTGAAGCCAAATACCAATCCTGCAACATGGTCTTGGGACGACGCATTGGCAACGGCAGCATTCTTTACACAAAAGTACAATCCAGATTCTCCAACAAAGTATGGATACGCACTTCCAGCGAAGAATCTTTTGTACAACACAATGATCTGGAATGACGTTCTATGGGGACTCGGTGGAAACTGGCTCAAGAATGGCAAGCCAAATCTAAATACAGCTACTGGTAAGGCCGCTATTGATGTTTACAACACAATTTACACAAAGGGTCTTACTTCACCAGAATCATCACAGTGGGAATATGCTGAAACAAATTCAGCTTTGACTTCTGGAAATGCAGCGATGGCGCTTCAATGGAATGCCGCCTACTCTGAACTAAGCACAACTGGAGCAACTAAGGATCAGGTTGGTATTGCTGCTCCTCCAGGAAAGGGTGCACGTACACACGTACACGCTCTTGCAGTTGGTCTTAATAAGTTCAGCAAGAATCAAGCTGCTTCAGCTAAATGGATGGCATATTTAGCAACAGTTCCAGCAATGAAGAAGTACGCAACCGCAGGTGGCGTTCCTTCAATGCCTAGCATTTTGACTGGAATGGTCGCTAAGAACGCCTCATTTGCAAACATCATTGAGTACGCAGGCAAATACGGTTACTCCGAATCTGCTGGTGCTCGTGAGTTCGACATCTATGCAGCTCTAGCTGAGGTTCTAAGCCCAGCTTGGTCAGGTCAGAAGACCTCTTCTGATGTGGCTGCTGCAGCAGATGCGGCAATTCAGAAACTTCTCTAAAGGGGGAAATATCTGATCTAGTGGCTGGTTTTAATTAACCAGCCACTAGATTTATTTATAGGCGATTTAGACAATTAAGGGTGGGCATGAGCGTTACATTTAATAAAGAACGCAAGGTCGCAGGATGGTTGCTCTCTGCCCCGCTACTTTTAATGCTCGCGGCATTACTTATTTGGCCCGTGTATCTGGGGGTTAAAACTTCTTTTACGCATGATGTCTTAAGTGAATTCGCAACTTATGGCGCAGGATTTGAAAACTATAAAAACTTAATTCATCAACCAAATTTCTGGCTATCTCTACGTTTCACCTTGTTATATGCATTCATTGCAACAGTTGCAGAGGTAATTCTAGGATTTGCTTTAGCGCTTCTATTTGATCGTGTTTTTCCTGGCAAAAGAGTTCTCTTCTCACTCATGCTGGTTCCGATCATGATTGCACCTTCACTCATGGCGGTTATGTACCGTCTAATTTTGAATGAAAACATAGGAATTATTCCCGGATTTCTGCAGCGAATTGGAATTAACTTTTCTATTTTTGATCAGCACAATGTATTTGCTTCTCTTATTGTTTTAGACCTGCTGGAATTTACGGCATTTACCTTCTTATTGAGCTATTCAGCCTTGCAGAATATGCCTTCTGAAATCTATGAAGCTGCAGCAATTGACGGTGCGAACGCTCGCCAAGTACTAACAAGAGTTGTTCTTCCGATGCTAAAGCCGGCAATCGCAATTATTTTTCTATTAAGAATTTTAGACTCGATTAGAACATTTGATTCTGTATTCATTCTTACAGGTGGTGGGCCTGGAACTACTACCCAAACCGTTGGTATCTATATTTACAAGACCGCCTTCATCTATGGGGATTTCGGTTTAGCGGCTTCGGCGGCAGTGGTTCTGGTCTTGCTTCTTGCACCATTTATGCCTTCCATAATTAAGCAGTTCAATTTGAATCAGGGAGGTGGCAAGTGAAAAAGAAATACGGCGTAACTTTGCTTGCCTCAATATGGGTGTTTATCTTTTTGATTCCACTTCTAGGTGCGCTTTACACGGCACTGCGCACAGATAACGCAATCTCCTCCGGTCCTTTCGTTTGGGAGTTTGATTCTTCATTTAGTCACTTTAAAAATGCTATGGGCGCCGCAGGTTACGATTTTGCGAACTTTTTTAAGAACAGCATCATTATCTCTATCGGTACCGTTTTCCTGACGATCTTCATTAGCTTTCCAGCTTCATATGCAATAGTCCGCCTTGGATTTGGTGGGCCTTGGTTGCTACGTCTTGCTCTTGCATTGCGCATCACGCCAGCAATATTTTTCGTAATTCCTTTCTATAAGTTATTTACCGCTTATAACCTTATTGATAGTCCCATTGCACTCATTCTGGCGGATAGCTTTATCAATATGACGCTAGCTTTGCTGGTTTTTTCAGGTGCTATTAATGAGCTTCCACTAGAAATCGAAGAAGCAGCTGCGGTAGATGGCGCATCTATTTGGCTGACTTTGCGAAATATCGTTCTTCCACTACTAGGGCCGGGTATGGCAGCAGTAGGAGTACTAACTTTTCTATTTTCTTGGTCAGATTATTTATTTGCAGTAGTTTTGACTTCTAGCGAAGCAACACCGGTCACGGTCGGTGCAGCCAATTTCGTAACTTCATATGGAGTTCGCTGGGGAGACATCTCAGCGGCTGTATGCCTTTCGGTCTTACCCCCATTAGTATTTGCTACTGCAGCCCAGAAGTATTTAGTCAAAGGATTGTCTTCAGGTGCAGTAAAGGGGTAATTGTGCTTGTTGTTGATTTAGGGCAATCTGGATCACGAGTCCGCATTGATGGGCAAGAAATAATTTCTGAGCGCGGTAAATTAAATGGCGAAGCTGTTATTGACGCATTAGAGGTAATTTTTTTACAGCTAGATACCTTTAAAACAGACACCGTTGCATTGGCCTGTACAGGATTCAATGGCATCGTTAGCGATCCCCAACCCTTTTTAACAATGTGCTCAAAGTTTTTTGGAGCAACAAAAGTTGCGGTAATTGACGATGGCTTAGCAGGATTCGTTGGCGCACTCGGTGGTAGCACGGGTGTCGTGCTATCAATTGGTGGTGGTGTCGTAAGTGTGGGCGGTCGTGAAGGAAAGTTTGCTCACCGAGATGGACTTGGAAGTACTTTTGGTGATGAAGGTGGCGGATTCTGGCTTGGAAAATTAGGAATTACAAAGGCGCTAGGTATTCGCCAAGGCCGAGGTAATGACCAAATTTTACTTGATGTCTTTGCCGATCAAGTAACTGCATTTGACGCTTTAGATGTAAAAAATGGCGCAGAAGCAGCAACGCTTGCAATTCATTCTGCTAAAAAGTTATTTGAAGCAGCCGACGCAGGCAGCCCAATGGCGATTGCAATTCGCGATGAAGGCGCCGCGTTACTTGCACAAACTGTGATTGCTACGTGGATCGGTGCGGGCGGTTCCACAAGTGATTCACCAGAAATTGCGATCCAAGGTGGACCTTCAAAAAATCAAAAATATGTAGACACGATAAAAACCGTAATTGCTGCAACTTTGCCAAATGTTAAATTTATTGCAGCTCGTGGAGATAATCTTGATGGTGGGCAATGGATTGCAGAAAATATGCTTACCGATGCTGCGCCGTTACTTCGCTGGGCTACCAACTAATCTATTCAAGCTCCACGCTATATCTTTAATTGAAGCATGAATTAATTGTGCATCTTCAATAGTGCTTGCAACTATTTCAATCGTCTTTCTTTCATTCGGCAAAATCGTCAATCTTTGCGCGCTCACGCTGACTACTTCGTGCGCTACCAGTTCTGGTAACAAGGAAAATTCGAAAACAAAAGAGTGCGATCTGATAGTTACTTCAACGCAAGACCCATTTAATTCTGCGGTAAGTTCAGCATCAACCTTATTGAGAACATCCACGGGTTTATCAGATACCGATCGGGAAGTGCGGATATCCCCCAGCTGGGCAACAACATAACCTTGCTCTGGAATAAAGCCCCGCATGGTGATTGTGTGTTTTGAATGTGCAGCAACTTCAATTGCTTGATTCTTTGTCTCGAGGATATTTCCTAATTCATCAAGAGTGATTAAATACAGTTGATCTCGCCAGACCTGCGCAGTGTCATTTACTATGACAAGCGCGCGATTTTCCCCTGAGAAGTGAAGTAAACGTGGCCTATATGCCTCACGCATTGCATACCAAGAGAGCTTGCGGCTACCCGCACTATCTTTTACTGCCCAACTAAGTGCCGGCCACATGTCGTTGTATTGCCAAAGGACAGAGCCTGAACAAGTTTCAAATTGAGATCTAAAATGTTTTAAGCCAACTTCAACCGCGCGCGCTTGCACAAGTTGGGCAGCAAAATACCAAGCGGGGCCTTCAGTAAATTCTGTTGCAAACTCACGTTTAAGCCCAGCTGCGATTTTGTCCATTCCATCAAAAGCTTTTTGATGTGTTGCCAACTGTGGGTCTTTAGAATCTAAGTTCGATTTACCAATAGCTTTTGTTAATGTCTGCCATGAACCGGGGCCGTTATATCCAAACTCTGCAGCAAATGAAGGTGAATATTCTTCATAGCGCTGATAACCGCGTTCGTTCCAAACATCCCAAATATGATTTGTACCTGATGCAAAATCTTTTACATCCTCGCTCAACGTTGAAAAAGGTGAACCTGGAATGTAGGCACGGCTTTGGTCTATTTGTTTTAAGAGGTTAGGCAAAATCTCAAAGTAGTATTTTGAACCCCAAGGCTTTCCTGCAAGTGGTTCTTGCCAATCCCAATGCTGAAAGCCTTCGATGCATTCATTTCCACCGCACCACAGAACCAGCGATGGGTGGTTAGCAAGTCGTGAAATCGCCTCCGTTGCTTCGGCAGTAACTTCAGCGATTGTCTTTTGATCTTCTGGGTATGCAGCACATGCAAAGAGGAAATCCTGCCAAACAATTATTCCTTTTTCATCACATAAATCATAGAAATCATCCGACTCATAAATTCCACCGCCCCATACGCGAATCGCATTTACTTCAACCGAATAGAGATCCTCGATTTTTTTCGCATAATCTGCACGGGTCACGCGATGTGGAAACGGATCATCTGGAATCCAGTTAACTCCCCTGGCCCACACACGTTGGCCATTGACCATAATTGCGAACATCTGTCGATCGTTAAAGTTGGATTGATCTAGTTCTACGTGCCTAAAGCCAACGCGCTTGATGCTTTCATCGACTACTTCACCATGGCTATCAATTAACTGCACGATTACGGTGTACAAAAATGGGTCACCAAAACCTCTTGGTTGCCACAAATCAAAGCCAGGCAATTGG
>WLCU01000044.1 GCA_009705165.1 Actinomycetota bacterium
AACATCGGACTTTCTGCGCTTCGTACTACTGATTACATCAACACAATTTCTCCAGAAAATGAACCAGCTTTCCCAGGCGATGAAGACATTGAGCGTCGCATCCGCGCAATCAACCGCTGGAATGCGGCAATGTTGGTGCACCGTGCACAACGTCCAGGCGTTGGCGTGGGTGGGCATATTTCAACATATGCATCTTCTGCATCTTTATATGAAGTCGGTTTTAATCACTTCTTCCGTGGACAAGATCATCCTGGTGGCGGGGATCAAATCTTTTTCCAGGGACATGCAAGTCCAGGAATGTATGCACGCGCTTTTCTTGAAGGCCGCTTAAGCGAAGATCAACTTGATGGTTTCCGTCAAGAACTTTCTCACCCCGGCGGCGGACTTTCTTCTTATCCGCATCCTCGTTTGATGCCAGATTTCTGGCAGTTCCCAACAGTGTCAATGGGAATTGGTCCTATTAATGCAATTTACCAAGCTCGATATAACCGTTATCTACACAATCGTGGAATTAAAGACACAAGCGATCAACGCGTGTGGGCATTTCTAGGCGATGGTGAAGTTGATGAAGTAGATACTTTAGGTGCAATTGGCTTAGCAACTCGTGAAAAATTAGATAACTTAACTTTTGTTGTTAACTGTAATTTGCAACGCTTAGATGGTCCCGTCCGTGGAAATGGAAAGATTATTCAAGAACTTGAATCAATCTTTGGTGGAGCTGGGTGGAATGTAATTAAAGTTGTTTGGAGCCGTGACTGGGATCCACTTTTGGCACAAGATCGCGAAGGCGCACTAGTTAACTTAATGAATACAACGCTAGATGGGGATTATCAAACATTTAAAGCTGAATCAGGTGCCTATATCCGCGAGAATTTCTTTGGTCGCGATCCACGCACTGCTGCGATGGTTGCAGGTTGGTCAGATGATCAAATTTGGAGTTTAAAACGCGGCGGGCATGATTACCAGAAGTTATTTGCAGCCTATACAGCGGCTACTCAAAATAATGGCCGCCCAACAGTTATCTTGGCTAAGACAATTAAGGGCTGGACGCTTGGATCAAGTTTTGAAGGACGAAACTCAACTCACCAAATGAAGAAGATGTCACTTGAAGATATCAAGCAGTTCCGTGACACATTGCACCTTGATATTCCTGATGAGAAGTTAGATAAGTATCTTCCTCCTTATTACAAGCCAAAAGAAGATTCACCTGAAGCGCGCTATTTATCTGAACGCCGCGCGGCACTTGGTGGATCAATTCCGCGACGCCGAGCCATTTCACGTCCACTTGCCCAACCTGATGATTCAGTTTATGAATCAGTAAAGCGTGGATCAGGACATCAAGAAATTGCTACCACAATGGCCTTTGTTCGCATGCTAAAAGATTTAGTTAAAGATCCAGGGCTTGGCGCACGTATCGTGCCAATCATTCCTGATGAGGCCCGTACTTTTGGAATGGATTCACTATTTCCAACGCTAAAGATTTACTCTCCACATGGTCAGAAATATGCCGCAGTTGATCGTGAACTAATGCTCTCTTACAAGGAATCTTCTACCGGTGTAATTTTGCATGAAGGTATTAACGAAGCAGGCTCTGTTGCATCCTTTACTGCAGTTGGTTCTTCTTACTCAACACATGATGAACCAATGATTCCTATGTACATCTTCTATTCAATGTTTGGTTTCCAGCGCACAGGCGATGCTTTCTGGGCAGCTGCTGACCAACTTGCACGTGGCTTTGTCATCGGCGCAACTGCTGGTCGCACAACACTTAATGGCGAGGGCCTACAACACGAAGATGGACATTCACCACTTCTGGTTTCAACTAACCCAGCAGTGGTTGCTTATGATCCGGCTTTTGCTTTTGAATTAGGTCATATTGTTAAAGATGGTCTACGCCGTATGTATGGCGAAAACAGCGAAAACATTTACTACTACTTAACTGTTTATAACGAGCCTTACGTTCAACCAGCAGAACCAGAGAATTTAGATGTATCTGGTTTGCTCAAGGGCTTGTACCTATATTCACCAGCTGGAAATAGCCGTAAGAAATCTGCTCAGATTCTCGCCTCAGGTGTTGGAGTTAATTGGGCGCTCAAAGCCCAACAGCTACTTGCCGAAGATTGGGATGTTCAGGCATCTGTTTGGTCAGTAACATCATGGAACGAACTTCGCCGTGATGGACTTGAAACTGATCGACATAACTTGCTCAACCCAACAGATAAAAAGCAGGCTTATGTCTCAAAGAAACTCAGCGGACATAATGGCCCAGTAATTGCAGTAAGTGATTACATGCGCGCAGTACAAGATCAAATCGCACCGTGGGTAGATGCTCCCTTCTATTCATTAGGTACAGATGGCTTCGGACTTTCAGATACTCGAGGTGCGCTCCGTCGCCACTTCAAGGTAGATGCAGAATCAATTGCAGTTGCCGTGTTGCAGCAACTTTGTAACCTGGGTGAAATCAAAGAAAGCATTGTCACAAAGGCTATGGAAAAGTATCGTATCCATGATGTCTCAGCTGCAGATGCTGGCAATACCGAAGGCTCAGGTTGATCTCAAGAATTCCAATTAGTGATATCTCCCCCGCGGTTTACTTCGGGGGAGAATTTCTACCTGTCAAAGCAATTGCTGGCGAAACTATTCAAGTTAGCGCTACAGCTGTAATTGAGGGCCATGAAAAATTAAGTGCTCAAGTTGTTTTACATGATTTAAAAGGAAAGGTTGTATCGCGCGGAGACATGAAGGAAGTTTGGCCAGGAACAAATCGTTATGAAGGTTCTATAACAGTTCCTGACGAAGGTGATTATTTCTTTGTTATTGAAGCCGATAGTACATCGCAATACCGAACAGTTTATGGCTCTACCGAAAAATACCCGATTCGTGCAGATCGCGAACGTGCGTTAGTAGGTGCATGGTATGAATTCTTCCCTCGTAGTGAAGGTGCAATTAAAAACGCTGACGGCTCAATTACAAGTGGAAATTTTGTAACTGCCACAAAGCGTTTACCTGCAGTTGCGGCAATGGGTTTTGATGTTTTGTATTTACCCCCAATTCATCCAATTGGCATAGCTCACCGTAAGGGTCCAAATAACACTTTGACTGCGGGAGAAAATGATCCTGGTGTTCCTTGGGCTATCGGAAACAGCGATGGCGGACATGATGCAATTAATCCAGAACTTGGAACTATGAAGGATTTTGAAAACTTTGTTAGTGCTGCCAAAAAAGCTGGCTTAGAAATTGCATTAGATCTGGCTCTTCAAACTTCACCCGATCATCCTTGGGTAAAATCTAACCCGCAATGGTTTAACAAGCGTGCCGATGGAACTATTGCATATGCCGAAAATCCACCTAAGAAGTACCAAGATATTTACCCTATTAACTTTGATGATGACTACGAAGGAATTCGTAACGAAGTTTTACGGATCATTCGTTTGTGGGTTTCAAAAGGTGTAAAAATCTTTAGAGTTGATAATCCGCACACTAAACCCGTCCATTTTTGGCAGGATCTGCTGGAAATCGTGCGCAATGAGAGCCCAGAAGTTATTTTCTTAGCTGAAGCTTTTACCGCCCCTGCCATGATGCATGCACTTGGAAAGGCTGGTTTCCACCAGTCATATACATACTTCACGTGGCGCACAAGTAAGAGTGAAATCACTGACTATGGCCGTGAAGTTGCTCAACAGACAAGTGCTTTTTTTCGCCCGAACTTCTGGGTCAATACGCCAGACATTAATCCTTTCCACTTACAAAGTGGCAACCCGGCAATGTTTGCTTTGCGTGCAGTTTTAGCTTCAACGCTTACTCCGTCATGGGGAATGTATGCAGGCTATGAACTCTATGAGCACCTTCCATTTAAAGAAGGTGGCGAAGAATACTTAGATTCCGAAAAATATGAAATAAAAATTCGTGATTGGGATGGAGCAACGAAAAAGGGTTTAACACTTGCACCATTTATTTCTCAGCTCAATGCAATTCGTAAAGCTAATCCTGCGTTACAACGCCTTCGCAATCTAATTTTTCATAATACTGAATCTGAGGCGATTATC
The DNA here is from genome assembly GCA_009705165.1 of Actinomycetota bacterium. Classification (GTDB taxonomy): domain Bacteria; phylum Actinomycetota; class Actinomycetes; order Nanopelagicales; family Nanopelagicaceae; genus Planktophila. The sequence goes on from WLCU01000044.1 coordinate 4,047, forward strand.
GCTTACTCCAAGCGAGAAGGTAAGAACCTAATTTTAGTTGTTGTAAATCTTGATCCTTCCTATTTGCAAGGAACTGTGGTGCACTGGGACATGAACGCTCTTGGAATTGAAGGTTCAAACTTTGCAGTCAAGGATTTACTCGATGGCAAGAGTTTTGAATGGTCAGAACATCAATTTGTGCAGTTAGATCCCACTAGACCTGTTGGTAAAGTCGCCCATATCTGCCAAGTGAAATTGTAATGTGATGGGAATATTTTCACGTTTTGGAAAAAGAGATCAAGTTGGAGATGCGGTTCATGCAACTTTCCTAAATCCGCACTCTACTTTGGGCGAACTTGATTTATATCTCATTGCAGAAGGTCGCCACGAACAGTTATGGAAAGCTCTCGGTGCGCACGTTCGCCGCGATAAAGCAGGCGAGCTACTGGGTGTGGCTTTTTCTGTGTGGGCCCCAAATGCTCAAGCAGTTTCTTTAATTGGCGATCATAATTTCTGGGATAAGAACACCCATAAAATGTTTCGAATTGGTTCATCTGGAATTTGGGAAATCTTTATTCCTGATCTTCTCTCCGGAAGTAAATATAAATTTGCAGTCTGTGGAATTGATGGCCGTTGGGTAGACCATGCCGACCCGATGGCTCGTGCAACCGAGATTCCGCCTCTGACTGCATCAGTTGTTGAAGAATCTCAATACTCTTGGAATGACAATATCTGGATGGAAAAGCGTGCGCAGTTTCAATCCTGGCGCGCACCTGTGTCCGTCTATGAAGTTCATTTAGGCTCGTGGAAGCTTGGTTTGAATTACCGCCAGCTTGCAATTGAGCTTGTTGAATATGTGCGCGCTCAAGGTTTTACTCACGTTGAGTTCTTACCCGTAACCGAGCACCCGTACGGACCATCTTGGGGCTATCAAGTTACTTCCTTTTTTGCACCTACTTCTCGATTTGGTTCACCAGATGATTTCAAATTCCTGGTTGATTCACTTCACGCCGCGGGGATAGGCGTTATTTTAGATTGGGTGCCTGCGCACTTTCCAAAGGATGAATGGGCTCTTGCTAAATTTGATGGCACCTCTTTGTACGAACATGCAGATCCTCGTTTAGGTGAACACCCTGATTGGGGAACATTAATTTTTAATTTCGGGCGAAACGAAGTTCGTAATTTCTTGGTTGCAAGTGCGCTCTATTGGCTTACTGAGTTTCATATTGATGGTTTGCGTGTAGATGCAGTTGCTTCAATGTTGTACTTGGACTATTCACGCAAGGAAGGTGAATGGCTTCCTAATAAAAATGGTGGCCGTGAAAACCTTGAGGCCGTTCAACTCCTTCAGGAAGCTACATCCACTGCCTATAAAACCCATCCCGGCATCATGATGATCGCTGAAGAGTCAACGGCATGGTCGGGCGTAACCCGAGATACATCTTCGGGTGGTTTAGGTTTTGGTTTTAAATGGAACATGGGTTGGATGCATGACACGCTTGAGTATCTACAGCACGATCCTGTTCACCGCGTGCATCACCACAATGAAGTAACTTTTTCCATTCTTTATGCATGGAGTGAAAATTTCATGCTGCCGCTTTCCCACGATGAAGTTGTTCACGGTAAGGGACAATTAGTAAATAAATTTCCTGGAGATCGCTGGCAGAAAACCGCAACTTTAAGGGCCCTGTATGGATTTATGTGGGCACACCCTGGTAAGAAACTTTTGTTCATGGGCAGCGAATTCGCACAAAACGATGAATGGAATGAGAGCGCCGGACTTCAGTGGTATCTAACTGAATATGGCGAGCACCAAGGCGTTCAAAAATGTGTCGCAGAAATTAATGCAATGTACAGAGCCGTTCCTGCGCTGTGGGAAAAAGATACTTCCCCTGAAGGTTTCACTTGGTTAGTGGGTAATGATGGTGCCGCGAACGTAGTGGCATTTGCCCGTTGGGATGATCACGGCGCTCCATTTGTTTGCGTTACTAACTTTTCACCCATGCCGCACGAGCACTATCAACTTCCGTTTCCGACAACTGGAACTTGGAGTGAAGTGTTAAATACTGATGACTTGGCATATGGCGGAAGCGGTGTTTCAAATAATGCCATTGAGATCAATGACGGGGCTCATTTAATTGCGCAAGTGAAAATCCCACCACTTGCGACTTTATGGTTTAAACGCTCTTAAGTGTCTTAGCAAAAAAAGGAACGGTAAGTAGTAAAAATGCTGGAATTAATAACCCGATTGTCAGTGAAGTAATTTGTGCTGTCCAAGCAACGATCCATTTAAGAATAAAAGCCAAAACGATATTTGAGACGCCAATTTGGCCAATAACTACGCTGGCCGGGTGCTTTGATCGGGCATTTGCGGCATTCATGAAAGTCGGCCCCAAAAATGAACTTCCAAGTCCAGCCAATGTAAATCCGATACAAGTAATGAGAAATGCCATATTTTGATTCGAGGCAAAGACAGATCGAGCAAAGAAGATACTTACTAAAAAGGAAGTTCCCGCAAGTAATGATGCAACGACAGCTAAACGGTCGAGCGTGAATTTAGGAAGTAAGTAATGAACGGTAAAGCGACCAAAAATCATCGTAATTGTGAAAAGAATATACGGGAGCGTGTTAATGCCAGATAAAATACCAATTTCTTCTTTGGTATATATCGTTGCCCAGTCACTGATAGCAAATTCAAGAAATATTGCACAAATTAGGCCAAATGAAATCATTCGGTCAAAAGAAAATCCCCGAATTAAATCTTTGATCCCATATTCAATTTCTTTATCTTCATTTGCCGCCATTAAATTTGGAGCCAATGCGTTGATGATATAAAAGTTTGCAAGAAATACACAAATGACCAAAACAGTTATATGGACGCTGAGGGAAACATGGTCGACTAAAAGTCCAGAAAGAAATGCGGTGGCCAACGCACCGGCGCTCCATAAGCCACTTAGTTGAGTGATAACAAATTTGCCGGTGCGGTCTTGAAAATTAAAGCCTTGGGAATTAATCGATATGTGAAAGGCAGAAATAGAGGCTAAAAATAGTATGTTGGCGAAGAAAAAAACTATGGCCGAGTGAGTGTGTGATAAAACAATTAAAGTTGCCATCAAGAAAAAGGAGGCAACATGAAGTACTTTTCGTACGCCAATAGTGTGGACAACATGACCTACTGTTAACAAGGAAATTACCGAACCAATTGCACCAGAACTAATCAATGAACCGAAGGCACCATTATCTAGTCCAAGACCTGCCTTGACTTCTGGGTATCGTGGAACCCAGGACATGATTCCCAGGCCAAAGAGGAAGAAAAGGATTCGTAAGTCAATGAGCTCTTTTCTTGGGCTTAAAACCTTCATTTAAAAGAGAGCATTCGCTAATGCGCTTCGAGCTGCGGTTAAACGTGGGTCAGATGGATCTACTAGAGCAAAAAGTGACAACAAGTGTTCTTTAGCTTTGTTGCGATCTTCGCCCGAGCTTTCTTTAATTACATGCAGCAAACGTGAAAAAGCTGCTTCAACTCCCCCGTTTACAATCTCTAAGTCGGCAGCTCTTAACTGCAAAGCTATATCAGATGGATTTAAGGTTGCCTCGTTAATTACTGCATCAAGTTGCAATCCATCAGTGCGAATTAGTAATTGGGTTTGGGCTAAACCTAGTTTGGCAAATGAGTCACTGGGTTTACGGGCAAGAAGTCTTTTGTATGCAGCTTCGG
>WLCU01000045.1 GCA_009705165.1 Actinomycetota bacterium
GAAACAACAAGCGTCCAATCCGAAAGCGGCAGTTTTCTATCCATTAGCGCTGCGCCAATTACTTTATCTACTGCGTTATGGCGGCCAACATCCTCGCGCACCCACACGGCTTCACCCTGCGGATTAACTAAGGCTGCAGCATGTAATCCCCCAGTTTTTTCAAAAATTCTCTGGCGACCATCAAGTAACTGCGTCATCTTGGCTAGATCTTGAATGCTGTGTTGAGCCGGCTTTACTTTTTCTACCCCGCGCTTATGTAAGTCGCTGATATTTGTAGAGCCACATACGCCACATGCTGAAGTAATCGTGAAACGTCTTTCAAGGATGCGCACAGATTCGGCGCTGTTTTCGGCAACTTCAGCAATAACTACATTTGCCCGCTGACGCAGAGTTAAAGATTTATCTGCGCAAACTTTTACGTTTAAAAGTTCATCAGGAGTTTTTAGAAAGCCTTCTCCCCAAAGAAATCCTGCAGCAAGTTCCAGGTCGGCACCTGGTGTGCGCATAGTTATGCCGAGTTGATCTTCGGCGCTGCCACGCTTGATTCGGATTTCAAGTGGTTCTTCAACAACTACTGAATCAGAAGAGGAAAGATCCGAATCAGTTTTTTGAACTTTTACCCTTGCAACTGATGAGGGTGCAAGCTCATCACTTGGCATGGCGATAGAACTCGATATTTTCGGCCGGCAGAGGTTGCTTACCAAGAATTAAATCAGCAGCCTTTTCTGCAACCATCATTACGGGTGCATAAATATTTCCATTAGTGACGTAAGGGAAAACCGAAGCATCGCAAACGCGTAAACCTTCAACACCATGGACTTTCATAGTCTGTGGATCCACAACTGACATTTGATCCGTGCCCATCTTGGCTGTACATGATGGGTGCAACGCAGTCTCGGCATCTTTTCGAACCCAGTTCAAGATTTCTTCATCAGTTGAAACCGATGCACCCGGTGATGATTCACCTGCGTTGAAATCTTGCATTGCAGGCTGAGTCAAAATTGTGCGAGCAACCTTGACCGCCTCAATCCATTCACGGCGATCTTGATCTGTTGAAAGATAGTTAAATTGAATCGCAGGCTTTTCAAAGGGATTAGTGCTCTTAATCTTTAGCCAGCCGCGCGCATCTGAATACATTGGGCCAACGTGGACTTGGTAGCCATGTCCGCGTGTATCCCCCGTTCCGTCATAGCGAATAGCAAGGGGTAAGAAGTGAAACATTAAGTTGGGATAAGCCACGTCATTGTTGCTGCGAGTAAAGCCGCCAGCTTCAAATTGATTAGTGGCTCCTGGGCCTTTTCTGAAAAATAGCCAAGCGGCGCCAATAAATGGGCGGCGCCAGAATTGAGTAATTGGTTGCTGCGTTACTGGCTGCTTGCATTTGTACTGAACATAAACTTCGAGGTGATCTTGCAAGTTTGCGCCAACACCAGGTAAGTCTTTAACAACATTAATACCTAGTTTTTCAAGATCTTCTTTCTTGCCAACACCTGATAATTGCAAGATTTGTGGAGTGTTAATTGCTCCGCCAGATAAAACGACTTCGCGTGAAGTAAACGTGTGCTTCTTGCCGCGAATCATTACTTCAACACCAGTTGCAGTTGTTCCATCGAATAAAACTTTAGTCACATGTGCACGAGTTTTAACGCTTAAGTTCTTGCGCTTTAAGACTGGATAAAGATAGGCACGCGCTGCACTTAAACGTCGGCCACGATAAACATTTCGGTCAAAGGCGGCAAAACCTTCTTGACGAAAACCGTTGACGTCATCGGTACGTGGATAGCCAGCTTGCTCGGTAGCTTTAAAAAATGCCGCGAATAATGGTCCCTTGCTTGGTCCACGCTCTAACTTAAGTGGCCCGTCGTTTCCGCGGAAAGGAGATTGTGGATCAGCTAAACAGTTTTCCATTTTCTTAAAATATGGAAGACAGTGTGCGTAATCCCAGTTACTCATACCTTGATCTTTAGACCAGCGTTCGTAATCCATTGGATTTCCACGTTGCCAGATCTGTCCATTAATTGAAGAAGATCCACCTAAAACTTTTCCACGCGCATGATAGATACGACGGTTATTCATAAATGGTTCTGGTTCGGATTCATACATCCAGTCGTAATACTTACTGCCGATCGGAAACGCTAACGCTGCTGGCATATGGATAAAGACATCCCAGATCCAGTCACGTCGACCAGCTTCCAAAACTAAAACTTTGTGATCGGGATTTTCACTTAAGCGATTTGCTAAAGCACAACCAGCAGAACCGCCACCAACAATGATGTAGTCATATTGCGAACTCATGCCCGCGAGTCTACTAATAAAAGCGGGCCTCAACTTAGTGATTTATACCAAGTTGAGGCCCTGCCCTATAACTTCTTTCTTACTTAATTGATTACTTTCCTAGCCATGACTTAACAACATCAGCGTGAGCATCAATCCACTTCTGGGCTGCTGCTTCTGCTGTCATTCCGCCTTCTAGGTCTGCAGCGACGCCATTTTGATCATCGTTAGTCCACTTGAAGTTCTTAACCAATGATGTAAATGGATCATTTGCATCATTGAGCTTCTTAGAGATCAACTTAACCAAAGGTGTTGCTGGGTAATCTGTTAGACCGCTTGCCTTTGCAGGATCAGTCCAGTCATTTGCTGGGAAATGAACATGTCCCTTTTCTAGGTTAGGAATCTTTGCAAACAGAGTCCATGGCTGCCATGCATAGCCAATGAATGCTGTCTTGTTAGCTTCAGCCTTTGTGAATCCATCAACAAGGGCTGCCTCTGAACCAGAGAAGATAACTTTGAAGTTCAACTTATTAGCAGAAACCATCTTTTCACCGATAGTTGTGTAACCAGCTGGGCCTTCAAACCATGCACCCTTGCCACCTGAGTCTGCAGTCTTAAATAGATCTGCATACTTGTTTAGATTCTTTGAATCTGTGATGTCTGGATACTTTTCAGCCATCCATGGTGCTACGTACATACCAATGAGACCAACGTTTCCGTTTTCGCCAGCTTCTACTACTGCGCCGCGATCAGTCCATTCCTTCCAACGTCCGCCGCCCCAATCTTCGATTACAACGTCGATTGTTCCAGCTTCCATTGCGTCATACGTTGTTGGACCCTCATCCAGAGTTGTCTGTGTGATGGTGCAACCCAATTCTTTTTTAGCTACTTCTGCAACAACTTGTGCTGAAGCTGTGTAACCGCCCCATGCGTGCATTGCAATTGCATATGAGCCGCAATCTCCTGAGGCCCCGCCTGCAGAATCATTTACGCTCTTGCTGCAACCTGACAAAACAAGTGCTGCTGCAATTACGACAGTGACTACTGCCGAACGACGACTAAATAGTGACTTCATTAACCCTCCTAAAGAGTTTTATGTTTGCCCATAGCCTAGAGCGGCAATGGGCCTACTGCTAGTACTTGACGGGCTTATTTTGCAGTTTTTAGGAGGAGCGTCGAGCGCCGGCCTGCATAATTCGGTCAAAAATAACGCCAAGTAACAAAATTGCAGCGCCTGCAATCAAACCTTTACCTTGAAGTTCTGGTTTTGAATTTCCAACGATTACTAAGTAACCAAGACCGCCAGATCCAACGAATCCGCCAATCACAACCACAGCTAAAACATAAATCAAACCTTGATTAGTTGCTAGCAAAATAGTTTTCTTTGCTGCAGGTAACTGAACCTTTGTAATTATCTGGCGCGTTGTAGAACCAGCAGCAGTTGCCGCTTCTACTAAAGCATGCGGAACAGCTCGAATTCCTGCGCAAACAATTTTTACGACGATTGGAATTGAGTAAACAATGCCAGTTGCAATGGCAGTAAAACGGGTTGGCCCAAATAGACCAAGCATAGGAACTAAATACACGAAAGCTGGAAGTGTCTGACCAGCATCAAGAAATGGTCGCAAAACTCGTTCGGCGCGATCACTTCGGCCTGTCCAAATTCCTAAAGCCATTCCAACAATCATTGTGAGCAAAGTTCCAACAATTGTCTGAGTCAAAGTCAACATTGCTTCATACCAAAGACCTGAAAGAACAATTCCCATCGCCAAGACAAAAGCTAATATGGCTGTGCGCCCGCCACCGATAATTAATGCAAGCGCAACAATCATTGCAACAGTTACATACCAGGGCGATGCGGATAACAAAGATTCCAAAGGATTTAGAATTGAGTAGGAGATAAAATCCTTAAATCCAACGGTAAAGATATATAAATTATCTAGGACCCAGTTAGTTGCAGCATTAGTAAAGCGTTCTACTTGAGGCGCAACAGTTACTTCTTTTGGCCAAACTGCCGCCCATAACATTGTGCGAGACATAAATACTGAAATCACTGCACCAACACCGGCGATACCGACGATGATCCGTCGGCGCATAATGTCCTTAGCGGTTGCAGGAACAAAGCTGGCCTGTTTTTTAGCAACGGCGCTGGTACTGCGATCTAGCAAAATAGCTAAGAAAACCACGGCAAAACCAGCCACAAAGCCTTGGCCAACATTTCGGATAATCAAAGCTGAAATAACTGGCTTACCTAATCCCGGTGCGCCAATTAAGGCTGCGATCACAACAAAGGAAACTGCGGCCATAACTGTTTGGTTAATTCCAAGCACAATCATCTGCTTGGCCATAGGTATCTGAACTTTGGTCAACGTTTGTTTTCTGGTTGAGCCCATAGATTCAGAGGCTTCAACCGGTGATTGATTTAAGTTTCGAATAGCATGAGAAGTAATACGAATCGAAATTGGAATTGCATAAATCATCGTTGCAATTGTGGCTGAAGCGGCACCAATCATAAAGACAAGTGCAATCGGTGCCATATAAACCAAAGTCGGCAGAATTTGGGCAAGATCTAAAAACGGTGTCAATATTTTCAAAACTCGATCAGACAAACCAGCCCAGATGCCAAGTGGAATTCCGATTGCCAGCGAAAGTAGTACGGCAGCTAAAGTCATAGCGATTGAATCCATTGTGAACTGCCACATTCCAAGCGCTCCGCAAGCTAGAAGCAAGGAAGTAGCAAGCAGCGCGGTTTTCCACTGACTAGTTGCAAAGACAACAAAAGCCACAATTCCAACTACTCCAAGCCAGCCGATAATCGGAATAACTGAGTTAGGCGCAGGAACTGCAATGATGTTTCGGATGAACTGCACAAAACCATCTATGACTGCGCGAATTGGATTGAAAAAGTAAATAAATGCGGGGCTACCAGTGCGGTTACCGCGAAGCTCTAAAGCTTTTTCACCAACAAAAGTTGTGAAGGCAGTATTTTCATACGTATCTAGCTGCAGAGTATTTTTGCCGTGCAATAACCTGGCTAACAAAATCCAAATAGTTACCGAACCTAGTAAAAGATAGGACTTACGAACTTTCATTAGGCAACACCAGAAATTAACCGCAAAACATCCTCGCTCGAAACTATGCCAAGTGCAACACCTTTATCGCTTACCCGCACTGGTTTGTGGGACTGCAAAATCACTTGCGCAGCTTCTCGAATAATGGTGTCGGCAGATAGTTCTGGGCCATCGGTTGCTTCACCAGTTTCGGCAGGCCGAGCAAGGTGGCGCAAAGTTAAGACGTGTGATTTTGCGATATCGCGAACGAAGTTAGCCACGTATTCATCGGCCGGATTAGCAACGAGATCTTCAGGGGTTCCAATCTGCACAATCGCGCCATCTCGCATGATTGCAATGCGGTCGCCGACTTTTACTGCTTCAGATAAATCGTGAGTAATAAAGACCATGGTCTTGCCAAGTTCGCGGTGCAGACGAATAACTTCTTGCTGCATATCGCGGCGAATTAATGGATCAAGTGCTGAAAAGGGTTCATCGAGGAAAAGAACTTGAGGGTCTACAGCAAGTGCTCGTGCTAACCCTACGCGCTGTTGCATTCCGCCTGAAAGTTGTTCTGGATATGCATGGGCATAACCCTGCAAGCCAACGAGTTCTATAACTTCATTTGCTCGCGCATGGCGGTCGGCTTTATTAACGCCATTAATTTCTAATGAGTAGGCGATGTTGTCGATTACGTTTCGATGTGGGAGTAAACCAAAGTGCTGAAAGACCATTGAAAAACGGGTCTTGCGGAGTTCGCGTAAACGCGCGTTATCAACTTTCAAAATATCTTCACCCTCAAGAGTTAACGATCCTTGAGTAGGTTCAATTAAGCGTGTCATGCAGCGAACTAAGGTTGATTTTCCAGAACCAGAAAGTCCCATAACTACGAAAACTTCACCAGGTGCAACATCAAATGAAACATCGCGAACAGCAATTGTGTTTCCGGTTTGTGCGCGAAGTTCTGAACGAGATAAATCAGCTAATGGTGAGCCAACTACTTTGTCGGCGTTTGCACCAAATACTTTCCAGAGATTTCGTACTGAAATCATTGGTGCATCAGAAACCATTTATTCATCTCCCCGATCTGAAAACCAACCCGACTTACTAGGTGAATTGTTGGTCCAAATGTGTTTGATTTCAAGGTATTCGCCCAACCCGTGTTCGCCTAATTCGCGCCCAATTCCAGATTGTTTGTAGCCGCCCCACTCTGCCTGCGGGCGATATGGGCCAAAATCATTGACCCAGATAGTTCCGTGGCGAAGGGCGCTAGCAACGCGAGCTGCTTTTGCGCTATCTGTGGACCAGACTCCCCCAGATAAACCAAAGACCGTGTCATTTCCAAGAGCAATTGCTTCTTGTTCGGTGTCAAAAACTTCAACGGTCATAACTGGACCAAAAGATTCTTCTTGCACACAAAACATTTTTGTGTTGCAGTTATCTAAAACAGTTGGCAAGTAATACCACCCGTTGGCGTGCGCTGGATCTTCACTGCGCTTTCCGCCAACTAATAATGTGGCGCCTTCGGCAACTCCTTTTTCTACATACTTTGAAACGCCTTCAAGATGCGATTTGCTAATAAGTGGTCCAGTTTCAGCGGTTAAATCTGACGGCCCTCCTAAGCGAATTTGTCCGGCACGTCGCACAATCTCTTTGACTACCTTGTCATGGATGGAACGTTGAACAATTAAACGTGTACCAGCAGAACAAACTTGGCCAGAGTGTAAAAACGCAGCAGTTACTGCGTTATCAATTGCCGCATCGATATCGGCATCAGCAAAGATGATGTGTGGGTTTTTGCCACCAAGTTCTAGAGCTAATCGTCTTACATGCTCAACTGCAGCTTTCATAATTGTTTGACCAGTATTTAAGCCGCCAGTAAATGAAACCATGTCAACACGTGAATCTGAGATCAGCGGAGTTCCGACAACTGACCCTGGTCCAAGAATTAAGTTAGCAACTCCCTTTGGTGTTCCCGCTTCTTCAATCAGATGCATCAATGCAATTGCACTTTGTGGCGTTAATTCCGAGGGTTTAACAATGAATGAACAACCTGCAAC
>WLCU01000046.1 GCA_009705165.1 Actinomycetota bacterium
GCGCGCAAGTGCAATGCGCTGTTGCTGACCACCAGAGAGTTGGGTTGGCTTGCGCTGGGCCAAATGTGGAAGTTCGACAAGGTTAAGAACTTTGTCCACCTGTTCTTTAACATCTTTAATACCGCGACGGCGTAAACCAAAAGCGATATTTTCAAAGATTGTTAAATGTGGAAACAGTGCATAGTTTTGAAAGACAGTATTAATGGGGCGCTGGTATGGGCGCGTAGTCGTGATGTCAGTATCACCTAAATGAATACTTCCAACCGTTGGTTCTTCAAGTCCAGCAACCATGCGAAGTGTTGTGGTTTTGCCACAACCTGATGGTCCAAGGAGGGCAAAAAATGATCCTTTTGGAATCGTTAACGTCAAATCATCAACTGCATTGAAATCACCGTATGACTTAGTGATACGAGTGAGTTTGAGATCGCCTCTTGCTGAAATTGAATCCTTTGACACTAGTTACCTTGTGCCTGCTGGAAAGCTTCTGACCACTTAGTTTCCTCTTCAGGTGAAAGTGAGCGGAATACATTCAAGCGAGATGCAGTCTTTTCAGTTGGGAAGATGTACTCACTTGTTGCAAGCTCGGGAGCAATCTTTTCCATCTCAGCTTGCGCGCCTTTAACTGGGCACACGTAGTTAACGTAAGCTGCAACTTCTGCAGCCACTGCTGGTTCGTAATAATAATTAATCATCTTTTCGCCATTTAACTTACCTTCAGCTGATGCCGTTGAAGGAATCATCAAGTTATCACCTGAAATAGTTCCGCCTGATTCAGGAATTGCGAAATCAAACTTTCCTTCATTTTCTGAAGAAAGAATAAACATATCTCCTGACCAACCAATTACTGCAGTGGCATCTCCTGATGTCAGATCTTCTGCGTATTCATTGCCTTTAACACCACGAATCCAACCATCTGAGATCTTGCCCGCCATGAAATCTACGGCGTTCATGAATTGATCCTCAGTTACCTTTGTAATATCTACGCCTTGACCCAACAAAATTACGCCAATTGTGTCGCGCATTTCAGTGAGAACAACGATCTTTCCCTTGTTCTGTGGGGCAAATAAATCATCGAGTGTTCGAATTCCCTTTGGATTTTTTTCAACGTTCCAACCAAAACCACCCATGATGCCTTGCCAAGTCAGAGTTGATTCGCGATTTGGATCATAAGAAGGTGAAGCAAGTGAATCCAGGATATTAACTTTATTAGGAATATTTGCTGCATCAAATTTTTGTGCATATCCAAGACGAATCCAGCGCGCCGCCATCCAGTCTGTAGGCGTTACAACGTCGTACCCAATGTCTTCACCAAGTTTAAGTTGTGCCTGAACTTTTCCAAAGAACTCATCGTTGTCGTTGTAATCTTCAAAATACTTGGCTTCGATTCCGCTTTGTTCTGAAAACTTAACAAGAGTTGGATATGTTTTTGAGGCTTCATCAAAATCTAGATATAAAGGCCAGTTACCCCAACGAACAGTATTTGCATCACCACCAGCAGAAGATCCTCCGCCGCCACATGCTGCAAGTAAACCTGCTGCACCTAAACCACCTGCGCCAGCTAAAACTGCGCGACGTGAAAGCTGCGTTCCTAAAATTGAACGGGCTTCTGGTGAGAGTGAACGCTCTGTTGCCATACTGATTTACTCCTTATTGTGGGTTCTTGATGTACTGGGTGCTTCAGGCGAAATACTACGCCCCAAGGTTGGTCATTACGTGCTTGATTCGTGTGTAATCTTCAAATCCATAGGCTGAAAGATCCTTGCCATAACCAGAGCGCTTGAAACCGCCGTGTGGCATCTCGGCAACAACTGGGATATGGGTATTGATCCAGACGCAGCCGAAATCAAATGCCTTTGCCATCCGCATCGCCCGGCCATGATCTTTGGTCCAGACACTTGATGCCAGTCCGTATTCAACGCCATTGGCCTTTGAAATCGCATCAGCTTCGTCGGTGAACTTTTGAACAGTGATAACTGGTCCAAAGATTTCACTTTGAATCATTTCATCATCCTGCTTTAAATCAGCGACCACGGTTGCTGGGAAGAAAAAGCCCGGCTTATCAAGTGCGCTTCCGCCGGTCATCACTTTGGCATGTGAAGGCAGGCGATCAAAGAAGGCGCTGACTCGCGCCAATTGATTTGCGTTATTGACTGGGCCCAAGAAGACATCTTCTGCCGGTGATCCAATTGCAATGCCCTTGGCCTGTTCGGTTAATAAAGCTACGAACTCGTCATAAGCGCCAGCTTCGACCAGCACGCGAGTTGCCGCGGTGCAGTCTTGGCCAGCGTTGAAATAACCGGCGATAGCAATCGCTTCTGCTGCCGCAGGTAAATCTGCATCGGCATAAACAACAACCGGGGCTTTACCGCCAAGTTCAAGGTGTACTCGCTTTAGCTGAGTCGCTGCAGATTGTGCCACTTGAATTCCAGCACCGACTGATCCTGTAATTGAAACCATGTCTGGACGTTTGTGTTCGACCACCATTCGTCCAGTTTCGCGTTCGCCGCAAACAACATTGAAAACGCCGTCGGGTAAAAACTCTGACATTACATTTGCCATCCATACTGTCGATGCTGGCGTTGTATCACTTGGCTTTAAAACAACAGTATTTCCAGCTGCAATTGCAGGTGCCCACTTCCAAACAGCCATCATCATTGGATAGTTCCACGGTGTTACTTGACCAATAACTCCAACAGGTTCGCGGCGAATCATTGAGGTCATTCCAGGCATATATTCGCCGGCAGATTTTCCTTCAAGATTTCGCGCAGCCCCGGCAAAGAAGCGAATCTGATCTACCATCGGTGGAACTTCTTCGGTAGTTGTTAAAGAGATTGGTTTACCAGTATTAGTAGTTTCAATTTCAATGATTTCATCAGCTCGAGATTCGATTGCATCTGCAATTTTTAATAAAGCGCGTTGGCGCTGAGATGGTGTTGAATCACGCCATCCTGGAAAGGCATCACTGGCAGCCTTAAATGCCGCATCAACATCTGCAGCATTTGATTTAGGTGCATTGGCATATGCCTGACCCGTTGATGGATTAATAAGTGAAGTTGTTTCGCCGGACTTGCTGTCTACGGCCTTGCCGTTAATGAAATTCGTTAACTTTTCCATGGCCTTGATACTAGTTAATTCTTTTCCTTTTCACTAGCGGCTAATTGGCCACAGGCTCCATCGATTTCGCGGCCTCTTGTGTCGCGGACAGTAACTGGGACGCCATAACTTTCTAATATGCGGACAAATTCAGCTTCATCTTCGCGACGAGATGCGGTCCACTTGGACCCAGGGGTCGGATTGAGCGGGATCAAGTTGACGTGGGCGTTACGGTTTTTCAGTAACCGGCCAAGTAAATCTGACCTCCATGACTGATCATTGATGTCTCGAATCAGGGCGTACTCAATCGAATATCTGCGGCCAGTTTTCTTCTCATATGCATCGGCGGCGGCAAGGACTTCCTTTACTTTCCACCGTGAATTAATTGGAACTAAAGAATCACGCAGTTCATCATCTGGAGTGTGTAGTGAGACAGCCAACGTAACAGATAAGCCTTCTTGGGTAAGTTTTTCGATTCCATTAACCAAACCCACAGTTGAAACGGTAACTGAGCGGGCGCTGATTCCTAAACCGTCAGGATTTGGATCAGTAATATTTCGAAGCGTTCGCATCACTGCGTTGTAATTTGCTAGGGGTTCACCCATTCCCATAAATACAATATTTGAAAGTCTGGCTTCTCCCCCAGGAAGTTCGCCATTTGCACATGTGCGAGCTGCTGCAACTATCTGTTCTGTGATTTCACCGGCACTTAAATTTCGAGTTAATCCGGCTTGACCTGTTGCACAAAATGGACAGTTCATTCCGCATCCAGCCTGGGATGAAATACATACCGTGACACGATCGGTGTAACGCATTAAGACTGACTCAACTAGTACGCCATCATGTAATTTCCACAAATCTTTACGAGTCATTCCACCATCGCACTCAACTGAGCGAACTAGTTCAATTAACTTTGGTGTGAACTGCTCGGAAATTGTCTGGCGCATTTCTGCCGGAATATCTGTCCAATTTGATGGATCATTAGAAAGATGCGTGAAGTAATGCGTTGCAACTTGATTGGCTCTAAATGCAGGTAAGCCCAATGATTTCGCTAATTCGCGGCGCTCTTCAGGTGAATAATCGGCTAGATGTTTTGGGGCTTTTTTCCTTTGAACTGGCTCATCAAAAACTAATTTAATCTCTGGCGTACTCATAGCCATCGCTTCACAAGCTCTAGCGCTAACCATAACGCCGGTGCTGAAATCAAAACTGAATCAAGTCGATCCAAAATTCCACCATGGCCAGGAAGAAGCGATCCCATATCTTTTAGTTGTAAATCACGCTTCATGGCACTTTCAATTAAGTCACCGCACGTTGCTGTAAAAACAATCATCAGCCCGACAACGGCGCCAATCCACCAATCCATAGACAAGATATATGCAAAGGAGAGTGAGCCTCCGAGAACAGTGAAAACTAGTGAGCCAATTAAGCCTTCCCAGCTTTTCTTTGGACTAATAGTTGGAACCAAGGGGTGCTTACCCAGCAAAACTCCCACGGCATATCCAAATGTGTCATTACATCCAACCAACACAACAAAAGTCATCACTCGTTCTAGGCCGTTATTTGGACGGGCCAGAAGAATTAAGAATCCTGCTAAGAAAGGTAAGTACAAAAGTGAAAAAGTTGTAGCCGTTGCACTTTGAACAAAGCCCTCAGGGCCCTTGGTCAAAAGTTGGATAAGGAGCAATGGGATTGCGATTGCAGTTGCAATTGCCAGTCCCGCAACTCCGCCGTTCCACGTTGCATACGTTAAACCAAGTGCACCTGCTGCAAGGGAGACAACTGAGATGTAAATATCGCGCGCACCAAAAGCTCGCACAATTTCACGAATACCAAATAAAACCGCTACTGCTACAACTACGGCGAAAATCTCACGGTGATAAGCAAGGGCAAACCAGATGAGAGCAATTAGCGATAATGAAACGACAATAGACGGCCCGAGTTTTCTCCCAGCCCGCTTATTTATTGCCTCATTGATTGATTGAAAATCAGACATCGGTAACAAACTCCTTAAACTTCGAGGAGTTCGACCTCCTTGTGCTTGAGCAATTCATCGATCTTTGCCACATGATCTGAAGTAATTTTTTCAAGCTCTTTTTCACCACGAGCTAAATCATCCTTGCCAATGTCGCCATCTTTTTCCATCTTTTCCATCGCCTCTTTTGCAGCACGACGGATATTTCGCATTGAAATCTTTGAGTCCTCTGCCTTGCCCTTGGCAACCTTGATGTACTCCTTGCGACGCTCTTCTGTTAGCTGAGGGAAATTGATACGAATAACCACGCCATCATTGCCTGGGTTAACACCTAAATCTGATTCGCGGATAGCTTTTTCAATACTCGCCATGGCACCTTTATCAAATGGTGCGATTGTTGCCATACGTGCTTCAGGAACTTGAATGGATGCAAGCTGTGAGAGTGCAGTGTAAGTACCGTAGTAATCCACCATAATTTTATTAAACATTGAAGGGTGCGCACGGCCAGTGCGAATCGATGCAAAATCATCTTTTGCAACTTCGACCGCTTTGCTCATCTTTGTGTCAGCGTCCTTGAGGGCGCTTGCTACATCTGCCATGACATCTCCTTTGTGCATTCCTAAGTCCGTAATTCTATATGAAATGACCTATTTCACATTACCCGCTTAAACTGCGCTTGATTCAATGAATTTAGGAAACTAGCGTTCCTATGGTTTCTCCGCGAACTGCCCGAGCAATATTTCCATTTTTCATCAAGTCAAAGATCACAATCGGAAGTTTATTTTCGCGACAAAGTGCAAATGCTGCTGCATCTGCCACTGCTAATGATTTACTCAATACTTCATCATAAGAAATTGCATCAAACTTTGTTGCCGACTTATCTTTCTTTGGATCGGCTGAATAAACCCCATCAACACCACTTTTTGCCAGAAGTAATGCTTCGGCGCCTATTTCAAGTGCGCGTTGCGCTGAGACGGTATCGGTTGTAAAAAATGGCATTCCTGCTCCTGCGCCGAAAATAACTACGCGACCTTTTTCAAGATGGCGAATTGCGCGAAGTGGAATGTATGGTTCGGCGACTTGGCCCATTGTTATTGCAGTTTGAACGCGAGTTTGCACGCCTTCTTTTTCTAGAAAATCTTGAAGTGCCAAACAGTTCATAACTGTTCCGAGCATTCCCATGTAGTCAGCTCGTGAGCGATCCATTCCGCGCTGAGAAAGTTCTGCTCCGCGGAAATAGTTTCCGCCGCCAACAACTATTGCAACTTGAACGCCACTGCGGGCAACATCTGCAATTTGCTTAGCTATATCTTGCACAACATCAGGGTCAACACCGATGCCTTTAGCTCCACCAAAAACTTCTCCAGAAAGTTTAAGGAGCACCCGCCGATACGTTCCTCGTGTACCGGGCATGGGTGCTCCTTAAACTTCTAGTGTGAATAGTTAAATTCTAAGCGATTTCGCCTTTGAACTTATTGACCCACGCGGAAGCGATTGAAAGCCTTAACAGCTGTTCCCGCTTCATCGAGGATCTGCTTAACAGTCTTCTTCGCATCTTTAGCAAAAGATTGCTCGATTAGCGAAACTTCCTTAACAAAGCCAGTAACTCGACCTTCAACGATCTTGATAAGGGAAGCTTCTGGCTTACCTTCTTCGCGTGCTGTTTCTTCAGCAATGCGACGCTCGTTTTCAATCAAATCTGCAGGTACATCTTCACGGTTCACAAATTGTGGTGCGAATGCAGCGATGTGCTGCGCGATGTCCTTACCTACTTCAGCGGCATCCTTAGTTAACTGAACTAGAACACCAACTTGTGGAGGTAGGTCTGGGCTTGTGCGGTGAAGATAAATTCCAACTGGTGAATCCTTAAGTACCGCGATGCGGCGAACTTCAATTTTTTCACCAAGCGTTGC
Organism: Actinomycetota bacterium; assembly: GCA_009705165.1. Lineage (GTDB taxonomy): Bacteria > Actinomycetota > Actinomycetes > Nanopelagicales > Nanopelagicaceae > Planktophila. The sequence continues at coordinate 6,982 of WLCU01000046.1, forward strand.
ATTTGCTTCATCAACTGTTGATTGAACAGTTTTGCCGTTAGCCATGGTTGAAGCAAGAAATGCCTCGAGTGAATCAGATTGTGCATTTTGCAGGTGAGCTAGAAGCTCATCAGCAAGTGCAACGAATCGCTCGCCTTTAGCCACGAAATCTGTTTCGCAGTTAAGTTCTAGCATCACGCCAAGATTTCCTTCAACCTTTGCAACAACTGCTCCGTTTGAAGTTAAACGACCTTCACGCTTTGTGACTCCCTTGAGTCCC
>WLCU01000047.1 GCA_009705165.1 Actinomycetota bacterium
AATTTCTCCGTCAGCAAACACCAATGCACGGTGGGCCATCAATGCAACTTCCTCGAAATCTGTTGAAACCAAGAGAATTGCTAGACGTTCTTCCGTTGCTTGATGGATCAATGTGTAAATATCGCCTTTAGCGCCAACATCAACTCCGGCCGTTGGCTCCTCTAATACGATTACGGAACGAGGCATGCTGAGCCAGCGACTCAAAATTACTTTCTGCTGGTTACCGCCAGACAAAGTTGCAACTGCTACTTCTTCTCCAGGTGTCTTGATGTTAAAACGCTGAGTTAATTCAGCTGCCTCTGCATGTTCCTTGCGAGGTTGAATGAAAGCAAAAGCTTTATGGCCGCGCGCAGGAAGATTTGGGTACTTATTTTCTCGGATTGAAAGTTGAAGCGCTAAACCTTCTTCAGCGCGCGAACTTGTTATCAGAGAGATTCCTTTTCGAACTACTTTTGAAATTCCACCTTTAATAGTTTCGCCGTTCAATAAAATCGACCCAGATTGGTGAGGCATTGCACCAGCAATCATGCGACCAACTTCGCGCTGTCCTGCCCCATTTAAACCAATTAAACCTAATACTTCACCTTCACGAAGTTTAAATGTTGCGCTTCGAACGTTCTCGCCAGATATTTCGGCAACTTTTAATACTTCATTTCCATATGTTGCATCGCCTAATTGGAAAGTTTCAATACGTCGGCCAACAATGTCTCGAACTAAAGATTCTGGTGTAAAACTTGCAATTGCACCGTCTTCAACAAGTTTGCCATCGCGCAAGACAACAACGCGATCGGCAACTTTAAAAATTTCATCCAAGCGGTGGGAGACATAGACAATAGCTACACCTTTTTCACGCAAACCACGTAGAACTGCAAAAAGGTTTTCACAATCGCTGGCATGCAAACTGGCGGTTGGCTCATCAAGAACTAAGACATCTGACTGTGCGTAAAGCGCACGTGCAATAGCTACAAGTGATCTATCTGCGCGTGAGAGCGAAGAAATGGTTTGGTTTGTATCGATATGTGGAGCAACATTTGCAAGTGCATCTTGGGCCATCTTGCGAACACCTGCCCAGTTAATAAATCCCGCTTTTCTTGGATATTGCGAACCAAGTGCAATTGATTCACCAACACTCATCCATTCGACTAAACCTAAATCTTGGTGAATAAATGCAAACCGAACTGAATCAACGTTTCCACCATTTGCAGCAGTTATGTTTCCAGAATCTTGCGAATATATGCCGGCTAAAATTTTAATTACAGTTGATTTACCCGCACCGTTTGCACCAAGCAGTGCAAGAACTTCGCCAGAATTAATATCGAAAGAAACATCGTGTAATGCCTGCGTTGCACCAAAGCGTTTTGAAAGCGCTTTGATCTCAATCACGGCCGTTGGTTTCTTCTGCACACGCTGAAGTTAGACCATATAACCCAAAATGCTATCTACCGTCCAACTAACTGGACACTTTATTTTGCGTAGATCAGCGGGTGTGACAGACCTTTAGCCAAGAGATTGAGATCTTTTAATAACGCTTGGCGAAACTCTGGGGTTAGCCGACCCGTAATTACTGTCGATGAGACTGCAACTGCCGTTGAATCTCCCCTAAAACCTTGCACTGCATAACCAAAACAGGTGACACCCTCGGTAGCTTCTTCATCATCGATTGAATACCCACGTGTTCGTACCGCTTCGAGGTCAGATAACAATTCGGTAACGTTCTTAATTGACTTGGGAGTTAACGGCACAAATGCTTCTGGTTTACCTTTGTATCTCTCCTTAACTTCTGCCGGTGGAAGCTGTGCAAGAAGTGCCTTACCTGTTGCGGTGCAAGCTGCAGGAAAGCGATCGCCAATGTTTGCAGTTAATCGAATTTGCTGACGGCCTTCATATTTTCCTAAATATAAAACATCTGTGCCATCTAAAATTGCAATGCGTGAAGATTCGCGCGAAAGAATTGGCAAGCTTGCACACAAGTCGTAATACTCTCGTAGCGCATCAACGCTCTGTAAATAATGTCCACCTAATTCAAGTAGTTTTCGGCCCAGTGCATAACCAGATTCACGGCGAACCAAAAGGCCAGATTCTTCAAGCTCTAGGCAAATGTTGGCCGTTGATGATTTAGGAAAATTAAGCTGGCGCGCAATTTCATTAGTGCCAATATGCCCACTGATTGCAACTAGATCCATGATTGCAACGGCGCGCGCAACGGCCGGAACAAGCGGAGATCTATCCTCTGACAATTTGATGCGTCCAATCCTCTGGACGCCACTCAGCATCCTGATAGTGTCTGACGCTATCAGCGACAGAGATGTCCATCAAGAGAGGAAGGCCCATGGTTGAGCAATTTGATAATGGTCCTGCACTAACTGCGAAAGAGTTTGAAACTCTCTTTGATCATTTAAAAACTTGGAAAGATTATGCACCTGAAATTCTTGAACGCGGCGCGCTCAATCACATAACGCCGCAAACTATTAAGAACGCAGCTGCAACGGTCACTAAGGGTGAAATCGTTCATATGGCGCTGCCATGGAACACAGTTTCAGGCCCCGATAACGCTAAGCCAGCTACTCATTACATGGTTAGTTTGGCGCAATTTGAAAATCCAGAACCAACCTCAAACCGTGACTTTATTGGCGTTGATTACCATGGCAAGGCAGTTAGCCACATGGATGCCCCAACTCACATTATTTATCGCGGAGATATTTTTGGTGGCAAGAAATCTATTGATTATGTAACTACCGAAGGTTCGCATTGGGCATCAATCGACAAACTTGGTCCAGTTGTAACACGCGGGGTTCTTCTAGATGCTGCTTTGCTGCGCGGAGTTAATTACCTCGAACCTGGAACTGCAATCCATGCTGCAGACGTACTTGCGATGGAATCAAAATTTGGCTTCACCATTTCACAAGGAGACTGTGTGCTTTTGCGCAGCGGACACTTTGCAAGACGCGCAGAAGTTGGCGTTTGGAATCCAGATAATCTCTCTGCCGGTTTTCACGTCGACGTTATGCAGTTATTTAAAGATCGCAAAGTCAGTGTGATCGGTGCCGATGGCGATAGTGATGTTCGTCCATCACCAGTAGAAGGCGTTGAATCACCAATTCATGCACTTGCACTACCTGGCATGGGAATTCCACTTCTTGATAACTTGCAATTAGAAGCACTTGCGAAAACCTGTTCACACGAAAATCGTTGGACTTTCCAAATTATTCTTGCTCCCCTAAATATTCCCCGAGGCACTGGATCACCATTAAATCCAGTTGCAGTGTTTTAATGGTTGCCAATATCGATTTTAAAGTCGGACTATCCCGTGATTTAAGTGATGGCAATGGTGGCTTTAGTTGGGGCGAAATTGAGATTGAAAACCTTGCACCACTTACTTGGGATTTTCTGCCGCCACTTAATTCACAGTTCACTCCAGAATCAGTAGCAGGCTTTCATGCAGTGGCTTTTGCTGGGCCTGCAGTTACTTCTAGTTCATTGCCTGAAGCCAAGAACTCACCATTAGTGCTCTCACGTTTTGGCGTGGGTTACGACAATATTGATTTAGATGCTTGTACGGCAGCCGGCACTGCTTTAACAATCACACCTGACGGTTCGCAAAAGCCAGTTGCAACTGCAGCTCTCATGCTCACGCTTTCAACTATGCACCGTTTGGTAGCTAAAGATTCATTGGCCCGGGCAAATCGATGGGATCGCAGACTTGATGGCTTAGGCCAGGGATTAAATGGCAAAACTGTTGCCACAATTGGTTTAGGAAATATCGCGACAGAGTTTTTCCGTTTAATTTCACCATTTGATATTCGCAAGATTGCTTATGACCCATTTAAAAGCCCCGAAGATGCAGCAGCTCATGGAGTTGAACTATTAAACCTAAATGAGACTATGGCACAAGCCGATGTTGTCGTAGTCCTGGCTCTACTTACTCCCGAATCACACCATCTGATTGGTCAGGAGCAACTTGCGCTCATGAAATCAAATGCTGTTTTGATAAATATTTCACGTGGCCCGATAGTTGATGAAGCAGCTTTAATTTCTGCTCTTACCAACAGATCAATCTTTGGCGCAGGCCTAGATGTATTTGAAACTGAACCACCAAGTAAAGAAAACCCTCTCTTGTCTATGGATAACGTAATTGTTACTCCTCACAATATTGCTTGGACCGATGAACTCGCTCGTGGAATGGGCCGCAGTGCATTTAAAGCTATCAAAGACATTAGCAAGGGCAACGTTCCTGATTTTGTAGTTAACAAGGAAGTACTCACTACTTCTGCATTCAAAGAAAAACTCTCTCAATGGCAGAAATAGAGCGCTCAAATCGCGTTGCAGTCATTGGTTTAGGCGCAATTGGTTTACCCGTTGCAATTAATTTAGCCAAGAAAAACACTTACACTCAAGTTTGGAATAGATCTGATGCTGCAGCACTCACAGCTGTTAGCGCAGGTGCACATCGAATTGATTCAATCGAATCTATCGATGCCCGAATAGTTTTAACAGTTTTGCCAGACATGTCGCAAGTACTAGAACTCCTTGATAAAGGTTTAGAAAGTGCGTTGAAATCTGGGGATATCTTGGTTGTCATGGGAACCGTCTCGCCCATTGCAATGCGCGACTTAGGACAACGATTAGCGGCAAAAGGCGTGCATGTGCTTGATGCGCCAGTAAGCGGTGGCGATGTAGGTGCACAAAATGCAACGCTTTCGATCATGGTGGGTGGCGAAAAAGAAGTTCTAGATGCAGTTGTACCAATATTTGAAAAAATCGGATCGACGATCCGCCATCTTGGTCCACTAGGAGCAGGACAGTTAGCTAAAGCCTGTAATCAAATAGTTGTTGCAACCACCCTCACGGCACTTGCCGAAGCTGTGAACCTGGGTCGAAATGCAGGGCTGGATGATTCAGTGCTACTAGATATCTTGGCTGGGGGTTTAGCTAACTCTCAAGTTTTAACTGTGAAGCGCGAAAAAATTGAGTCTGGAGATTTCACTCCAGGTGGTTCTGCAGTATTTCAATTAAAAGATCTCCGATTTGCACTAGAGGCTGGCGTTGACACACATACAGCGCTTCCGGTTACTTCAAAAGTTGCTGAACTCTACGAATCATTGGTTGCAGCTGGAGATGGCGAACTTGATCACAGTGCAATCGTGCGCGAAATTATGCGAAGAAGCCAGGCTTAATTCTTATAAACAATATTGATTGGTTCTTGTCCATCTGCAATTCGCTTTAACTGCGCTTCGACAAATTTCTTCCCACGAGATTCAAAAATATCCGAGTCTCCCCCAACATGTGGTGAAAGTAGAAGATTCTTGGCACTCCACAATGGATGCCCAAGTGGAAGCGGTTCGGGATCGGTTACATCAAGGCCAGCAAATAATCTGCCAGAGTTAAGTTCTAAAATGAGCGCATCAGTATCTACTATGCCCCCGCGTGAAACATTGATAAGAACCGAACCTGTTTTCATCAGCGACAATCTCTTTGCATCGAACAAAGATTTGCTTTCGGCGTTTAATGGAAGAGTAAGAAAGACAAAATCAAACGTTGGCAATAGTGAATCAAGTTCACTCATTGGTTTTGATTCAGATGAGGCCGAGCGTGAAAACCCAGTAACTTCAACATCAAAACCACTTAAAGCTTTAGCTAAAGTTTGGCCGATAGATCCATACCCAACGATTGCAATATTGCTTCCATTAAAAGATGGATATCGCTTATGTTCCCATTGACCGCGATCTGCCGCGCGCACAAAATCGGCAAACCCTCTTCGAACTCCAATTGCTAATCCAACTGCTAATTCAGAGGTTGCGGCATCATGCACGCCGCGGGCGTTGCACAAAACTACGCCTTTAGGTGTGAACTCGATTGCATCTTCATAGCCGGCGTTTGGAAGTTGAAAAAACTTTAATGAGCTCATTCGAGGCGCGTATTCCAAAGCTTTCTTGCCACCCATATAGGAAGAAACATAAAAATTAATCTGGGATAAATCATCTGAATCAAGAGAAAAATTAGCTGGCGATAAACGTGTAAAACCAACTGGGACTTCTAAGTCATCCCACTGGGACCACACCGTAAAACTCATGGGCAAAGAGTACATAACTCCTGAGGTTTTGAGCTTTAAAGCAGACCAAATTCACCAGCTTTTGAAATTAACTCTTCACGCACACTTGGGTGGGCGGCATTGTGAATAATATTTATAGCTTGATCATTTTGCGAATGTCCAAAGCATGCGGCTACGCCTTGTTCAGTAACAACGTATGAATGCTGAAAGTGCGTGATATTGCTTTGTAAGCGCGGAACAATTGTAGAAACATTTGCCTTGGGGTGCCATGAAGGAAGTGCGACAAATGATTGCCCTCCGCGACTGTGCAATGCTCCAACAATAAAGTCAGTAGATCCGCCAAAGCCACTATAAATTTTTCCACGTACATGGCTGGCATTTGCTTGATCAAAAAGGTCAACTTCAAGTGCGCTATTAATCGATGTCATTTGCGCCTGTCGAGCTATCTGTGACGGATCATTTGTGCGTTCGGTGCGCAGCATACGAACTTTTTTGTTCAAATCTAGCCATTCATAAAGTTCCTGGCTTCCAAAAATAAAGGAGGCAGTAATCAAAACTTCTTCATCTAAGCAGCCCGCCTTAGAAAGTTCGAGAACGCCATCTGAAAACATCTCTGTCCAGATGCGCAACCCCTTGCGTTGCTTTAACGCCATAAGTACTGCATCTGGCACACCACCGATACCTAACTGCAATGTTGAACTATCTTGAATCAAACTGGCTATCCGATTGCCGATTTCACCTTGGATATCGGTGACAGGTGTTTGTGGCTTTTCCTGCAAAGGTTCATCGACTTCGACTAAATAATCGATTTCGCTTTCATAAATCTGAGCATCGCCATAGGTATAAGGCATCTGCTTGTTAGCTTGTGCAATTACTAGGCCACCATGTGCCCGGGCGGTTTCGATTGCGCGGGGCAAGATATTTACTTCTGTTCCAAGACTTACAGTGTCAAAGCGCTGCTGGGAAGTATGTAACAAAACAACATCAGGGCGATAAAAATTGCGGATCAATACCGGCAATAAAGAAAGTCTGGAAGGAATATATTCAAGGCGTGGATGATTACGCATTGCTGGGCCAACAAATGCAGTCTCATACGTAATACCTTCACGATCAGGAATACCAGCGCCATGTGCATTAAGCATG
>WLCU01000048.1 GCA_009705165.1 Actinomycetota bacterium
CGTTCTAATCCCTCAGCAATTAAAGATTCAACAACATCTGCCCCGCGCACAATAAATTCACCTAAATCTTTTTGTTCTACCTTTGAAAATGCTTTTAAAACAAAATCAGCTGGATCTTGTTCACCCATAGGGCGTCCGATGCCAAGGCGCACTCGGTAATACTCAGCGGTGCTAAAAGCTGAAGTCATTGATTTCAAGCCATTGTGGCCATTATCGCCACCTGCGATTTTGGTACGAATTGCCGCAAATGGAATATCTAATTCATCATGCAGAGCAATAATTTTTTGTGGTTCTATAGAATAGAAATTAGCTAAAGCTTTAATTGGACCGCCAGTTTCATTCATATACGATTTTGATTTAGCCACAATCACTGGATGCGCATCAACTCCAACGCCTAATTTAAAAGCAGCGATATCTGTGCGTGATTTATGTGAAGATAATTTAACGTTGTGGCGTCGAACTAATTCATCGATCACCATCTGGCCCACGTTGTGACGGGTGGCAGCGTATTTATCGCCTGGATTTCCCAGGCCCACTACCAACCACGTCATAACGGTAAGCGTAAGGGTTAAGCGTCCTTCTTATCAGCATCTGATGCAGGTGCTGCATCGGTTGCTGCTGCAGCTGGTGCTGCTGCTTCTTCAGTTGCTGCAGTTGCCTTCTCAGACAAGTGAACAACGATTGTCTTTGGATCTGATTCAAGTTCAACGCCAGCTGGAAGCTTCACATCTGATGCATAACGTGACTCACCTGAGTGCATGCCCTGGATATCAACTTCTAGGAAGCTTGGAATAGCTGATGCATCAACACGAACTTCAATTGTGTTGTGAACATGCTCAAGAATTCCATCGCGATCGTGTTCTCCCAATGCGTGAACTGGAACAGATACAACAACCTTTTCGCCACGACGGACGATTACTAAGTCGATGTGCTCGAGAATCTGCTTAAGTGGATCGCGAACAATTGCCTTTGGAAGTGTGAGTTCATTCTTTCCATCAATTGTGATGTCAAGCAAAACGTTTGACTGCTTAAGCGCAACGCCAAGTTCGCGTGCTGGAAGCGTGATGTGTTGTGGCTTTTCACCGTGACCGTAGATAACGGCTGGAACCAAGCCATCGCGACGTGCACGACGAGATGCGCCCTTACCAAATTCGGTACGACGTACGCCGTTGATGCTGATTTCTGCCATTTTAAATCTCCTTTGGAATTACTTCGGTGTCTGCACAAAGTTCCAGTAAGGAGTTAAACCTTAAAACCGTCGATAACGGAAGTAAATTCTTACCCTCGCCGGAACAAGCGCAAGGTTATTGGACAGTCCGCAGATTAGGCAAATCCTTAGGAGATTGCTTAGGAGTGGCCGTCGAACAGGCTTGTGACTGAGCCATCTTCGAATACTTCGCGAATGGCGCGGGCTAAAAGTGGTGCGATTGAAAGGACGGTGAGGCCATCAAATTTTTGATCCTCAGAGATTGGCAGAGTATTTGTGATGACAACTTCTGATGCACGCGATGCCTTGAGGCGATCAACTGCTGGGCCCGAGAGAACTGCGTGAGTTGCTGCGATGATGACATCTTTTGCGCCAGCATCAAAGAGTGCTTCAACAGCTTTAGTAATTGTGCCGGCAGTGTCGATCATGTCGTCAATAACTACACATGTTTGACCCTGTACATCACCAACTACGCGCCCAGTTGTTGATTCATTAGGAATTCGTGGGTCACGAGTTTTGTGAATAAAAGCAATCGGACATCCGCCAAGCAAATCTGACCACCGTTCTGCAACGCGAACTCGGCCAGAGTCTGGAGAAACAATAGTTAAACGGCTGCGATCTACTTTGCTGCCAACATAATTAGCAAGCATTGGAAGTGCGAAGAGATGATCAACTGGGCCATCAAAGAAACCTTGAATTTGTGAAGTGTGCAAATCAACGCACATCAATCGATCAGCGCCGGCAGTCTTGAAAAGGTCAGCCATTAATCTGGCAGTAATTGGTTCACGTCCGCGACTCTTTTTATCTTGGCGTGCGTAACCATAAAATGGTGCAACAACCGTAATGCGCTTTGCAGATGCACGCTTAAGTGCATCGACCATGATTAGTTGTTCCATGATCTGCTTATTGACAGGAGTTGTGTGGCTTTGAATTACGAAAGCGTCGCAACCACGGACAGATTCTTCGAAGCGAACAAAGATTTCGCCATTAGCAAAGTCATAAGCAGAAGTTGGCGTGAGTGGAATACCGAGTTCGGATGCAACTTCATCGGCTAGTTCGGGAAATCCGCGGCCTGCAAAAAGACGTAATCTCTTTTCAGAAGATAAACGGATCTCGCTCATTTACTAGCCTTTCTTCTCTTTAGCTTCGGCGGCTTGTGCTGATTTACTTCCTGCACGCTTGCGCAGGACCCAACCTAATACATTTTTTTGCTTAGCTCGGCCAACACCAATCGCGCCGGCAGGAACATCTTCAGTAATTACAGAACCCGCGGCCGTGTATGCCCCATCGCCAACGGTTACAGGTGCAACCAACATGGTGTCGCTACCAATTCGGACGTGATCTCCGACAGTGGTGTGATGCTTGTCTACGCCATCGTAATTAACAAAAATTGTTGCTGCGCCGATATTGCTGCCTTCGCCGATGGTTGCATCTCCAACATATGAAAGATGTGGAACTTTAGAACCAGTGCCGACTGTTGCATTTTTCATCTCAACGAATGCGCCAGCTTTAGTTGCATCGCCTAATACCGTGCCGGCGCGAAGGTAAGTGAATGGGCCAACGGTTGAACCCTCACCAATAACAGTGTCTGTGGCTATTGATTCAAGGACTGAAGCACCTTGTTTTACTTGGCAGTTTGTCAATGTTGTGCGCGGGCCAATTACTGCGCCAGCTTCAATAGTTGTTGCACCGTAAATGGCACTTCCTGGATGAATGCTCACATCGTTTGAAATCGAAGCTGTTGCATCAATCCAGGTAGTTGTTGGGTCAATGATTGTGACTCCAGCGCGCATCCAATGATCATTGATGCGATCGCGCAAAAGGGCGGCTGATTCTGCAAGTTGCACACGATCGTTGACGCCAAGGATTTCAGTGAAGTCATCAATCATTATTGCTGCAACTGATGCACCTTCGCTCTTTAAAATTCCGATTACATCAGTTAGATAAAGTTCGCCTTGGGCATTTGAATTATTGAGCTTTCCAATTGACGCAGCTAAAGCTTTGCCATCAAATGCATATACGCCAGAGTTAATTTCAAAAATAAACTTTTGATCTTCGCTGGCATCTTTTTCTTCAACAATTTTTAATAGTTCATCGGCATCATCACGAATAATGCGACCATATCCAGTTGGGTCTGGGTGCTCGGCAGTTAAAACCGATGCAGCAAAATTCCCGGCGTTGTGTGCTTCGATGAAAGCTGCCAGTGATTGACCAGTAAGCATTGGTGTGTCACCTGCAAGAACAAGCACGGTCCCTTGCGGAGTTAATCCTGCGAGCGCTAACTGCGCAGCATGGCCGGTTCCCCCGCGGTGTTCTTGAAAAACAGTTGTGGCTTTTGGAGCAATGATTGAAATATGTTCTTCGACAGATTCGCGGCCAGAGCCAACAACAATTCGAATCTCTTGTGCGTTTAATTGATCAACTGCGTGTAGAACGTGTCCAAGTAACGAACGTCCGGCAACGCTATGGAGAACTTTGGCTTGAGCCGATTTCATCCGTGTTCCTTCGCCAGCTGCGAGGATAATCACGGTTTGTACGGTCACGAGTGAATCCTATCGGGTGAGATATTCACGATTTGGAATCCGATGGCTCCGCCACCAGGTATCGATCCTGGACCCTGGGCTTCAAAGGCCCATGTGCTAGCCACTACACAATGGCGGAACCCGTATTCTCCCTCATAAATGGGGATGGTTATGACCATATTGCGCGTGCTTTATGAGATTACTTTTGCCCCTGGAACTGGGCCATAGGCACGAACAACGCTGCCAACTACTCCACTTGCCGTAAGTGCCACGGTTAAATCAAGGCCAGCTTCTTCATCGGCAACTAAGAATGCAACCGTTGGGCCAGAACCTGAGACTAAGGCACCTAATGCGCCATATTCCTGGCCAACATCTAAAACTAATCGCAATGCAGGTCGCAATGAACATGCCGCTGCCTGTAAATCATTTACTAATGCCGCCCCTACCGATTCTGCATCTGCAGCTAAAAGGGCCTGCATCAAAGCTTCATTTGTTTGTGGTTCTACGATTTCTAAACCTGTACGCAATCGATCGCATTCGGCATACACGGCAGGAGTTGAAAGTCCGTGTGTAGAAAGTGCAAGTACCCAGTGATAAGTGCCGCGAGAAAGGGCAGAAGTTAATTGGTCTCCGTGGCCCGTCCCAATTGCAGTTCCGCCATTTAACATGAAAGGAACATCGCTTCCGATTTTTGCTGCGATGTCAGACATTTCTTCGCGGCTCATTCCTAAGGAATACAAATAATCGATTGCAACAATTGTTGCTGCAGCATCTGCGCTACCGCCAGCCATTCCGCCGGCAACTGGAATCGATTTCTTAATCTCAATATGTACATCAAGATCTAAGTCATATTCCTGTGCCAAAAGGGCAGCCGCTTGGGCTGCTAAATTATTTGTATCTGCAGGGACGCCGTGTGTTTGATCTCCTGAGATTGAAACTGTGACGCCAGATTTAGGCTGTGCAAGCGATAACGTAACTTCATCATAAATTGAGATTGCTTGAAAAACCGATACCAAATTATGAAAGCCATCTTCTTCGCGTGGACCGACTGATAGTTGCAGGTTGACCTTTGCAGGAACCCGAACAGTCACACTCTTTACTGGCATGGTTTGACCTTAATGCGTTGGCTAGAAAATGTCAGGTGCAACTGCAGCGATGGCACAAAATCCGTCGATTTCTAAAGCTTCACCACGCAAAGTTGGATCTATTTTTGCGCGGATAAGAATCTCTTCAGCCGCAGAAGATGAGCCATAAAGGGTAGATAACGCCGATCGCAGCATCTTTCGGCGTTGAGCAAATGCTGCATCAATAATTGTAAAAACCTTTTTTCGTAGTTCTTCATCCCCAGGCGTTGGGCGTCTTGTAAAGCCAACTAATTTCGAATCTACATTCGGAGCTGGCCAAAACACCGAGCGCGAAACCGAACCCGCGCCTTTTACATCGGCCCACCAAGCCGCCTTAACTGATGGAATTCCATAATCTTTAGTCCCAGGTTTTGCCGCTAAACGATCAGCAACTTCGGCCTGAACCATAACGACACCGGTCCGAAGCGTTGGAAATACTTCGAGCAGGTGAAGCAATACGGGAACTGAAACATTGTAAGGAAGATTTGCAACTAACACCGTTGGATCTTTAGGCAATGTATGAATTGCTAAGGCATCTTTATTAATCACGGTTAACTTTTCTGGATGTTCGAAAAGATCTGCAACAGTTAGTGGTAGTTGCTGGGCAAGACGCGGATCTATTTCTACGGCGATAACTGATTCAGCGCTTTCTAACAAAGCTAGCGTCAGTGAACCCAGACCCGGCCCAATTTCAAGAGCAACATCGGTTGGGCCAACTGCCGCAGTACGCACAATTTTTGTACAAACATTTGAATCGATAACAAAGTTTTGGCCTAGCGATTTAGATGGTTTTAAATCTAAAGCTGCAGCTAACTCGCGAATTTGCGCCGCACCAAGAAGTGTCATGAAGCAAAAGAACCAAATAAACGTTCAGCGTTATTGCTAAGCGCAGTTGCAAGTTCGGCTAAATCTGCATTTCTTTCAGTTGCCATCGCGCGAACGATATTTGCAATCTGTGCTGGGGTGTTGAGCGCACCTCTGTGCGGCATTGGAGCTAAAAATGGTGAATCAGTTTCGACTAATAATTGATCAATGGGCACGATTTTTACTGCTTCGCGCAATGCAGGTGCATTCTTGAAAGTGAGAGTGCCCGCAAAAGAGAGCACATAGCCACGTTCTACGCAGGTTTTAGCCATAGCTAAATCACCTGAAAAGCAGTGAAAAATAGTTTTTTCCGGCGCACCAACTTCTAGAAGAACTGATAAAACATCTTCGTGAGAATCACGATCATGAATAACCAAAGCTTTATTTGTTTTCTTGGCTAATTCAATGTGCCATTTAAAAGACTCTTGTTGACGCGCACGTAGTTCTGGAGGAGTACGGAAATAATCTAAACCTGTTTCGCCAATGGCACGAACACGGGGGTGTTGTGCAAGCTTTTCAATAATCGCCCAATCTGCCTCTAAGTTTTCAACCACAGGGGCTTCGTTGGGATGAAGTGCTACTGCGGCTAATACTGAAGTATTGAATTTTTCTGCAGCTGCAACGCACCACTGCGACTGCTCCGCCGAATATCCAACTTGAAGGATTCGATCAATGTTTACAGACTTTGCTTCGGCAATAACTTGGGCTACTTCAGGTGAATCTGGTGCGGTATCAGTAATGATTTCCATATGCGCATGTGCATCAACTGTTGGAACTGGAAGCGGTTCTGGAAGTGGTGCTCGCGGGCGGTCAATATCGCGATTGTGGCGATCAGCCATAGTTACTATGCGTTTGTTTCTAAGCGAGGGAAAAGTACAGGTGTCTTGGTAACTGTTGAACCTGGTTTTAGCTGGCCCCATGTTGCGACATCGCTAACTTTTTGCGCGTTCAAATCACCCAATGAGCTTTGTGCACCAAGGCTCTGCCACAAAATTTCACATGTCTGCGGCATAACCGGATTAAGCAAGACCGCTAACGCACGAAGAGATTCAGCGGTGTTGTATAAAACTTTTTCAAGAACTTCCTGGTTGGCTGGATCTTTCGCAAGGATCCATGGCTCTTTCTCAGTTACGTAGCCATTAACTTTCTTACAAAAATCCATAATTGCAACGATTCCACCTTGAAAATCTAATTGGCAGATTGCTTCATCGGCCTTCTTAGCAGCGTCAGAAAGTGCGTTTTCCAACCCTGAATCACTGCTCTTAGCCGGCAAGATTCCCCCGCAGTATTTTTCAATCATTGCAGCAGAGCGGGATGCAAGGTTTCCGAAATCATTTGCAAGCTCTGATGTATATCTGGCACTCATGTCTTCCCAAGAGAAAGAACCATCTGTGCCAAATGGAATAGCACGCAAGAAGTAATAGCGGAAAGCATCAAC
>WLCU01000049.1 GCA_009705165.1 Actinomycetota bacterium
GCCATGTCTTCCCATGAGAAAGAGCCATCGGTACCAAATGGAATAGCACGTAGGAAGTAATAACGGAAAGCATCAACACCAAAGTGATCAGTGATGTCTTTAGGTGCAATTCCTGTCAACTTACTCTTGCTCATTTTTTCGCCACCGACTAGCAGCCAACCATGCGCAAAAACTTTCTTAGGAACATCTAAACCAGCAGCCATCAACATCGCTGGCCAAATAACGGCGTGAAAACGCAAAATGTCTTTACCAACCAAGTGCACATCTGCCGGCCAGGTTTGTGCAAACTTCTTGCCACCCTCAGAATCTGGTGCATCAGTTAATCCAACCGCGGTTGCATAATTTAGTAACGCATCAAACCACACGTACACAACTTGATCTGTATCCCAAGGAACTGGGATTCCCCAATCAAATGTTGAACGTGAGATTGAAAGATCCGAAACGCCGCCTTCTAGAAAAGAAACTACTTCATTACGCGCGCTTTCAGGCTGGCATGCATCTGGATTGTTGCGGTAATGCTCCAGGAGAGCATCGGTAAAAGCAGATAACTTAAAGAACCAGTTGTTTTCATTTACAAGTTCGATGGGCTTGCTGTGAATTGGACAGCATTTCTTGCCATCAATTTCAATTAAATCTCCGGGCAGTTTAAATTCTTCGCAACCAACACAGTATGGACCTTCATATTTTCCAGCATAAATATGTCCAGAATCTTTGAGCGATTGTAAAAACTTTTGAACGCGCTCGGTATGACGCTTTTCTGTCGTGCGAATAAAATCATCGTTTGCGATATTGAGCGCTTGCCAATTTGGTTTCCACGCTTGCTGAACTAAGCGATCTACCCAAGCTTGTGGGGCAGTGTTATTTTCTTCGGCAGTTCGCATGACTTTTTGACCATGTTCATCGGTTCCAGTTAAGAACCAGACGGATTCGCCTTTTTGACGGTGCCAACGTGTCAATACATCGCCGGCCACAGTTGTGTAAGCATGACCGATGTGAGGCGCATCGTTGACGTAATAAATCGGCGTCGTTAAATAAAAGGACTTAGTCACTTGCTTATCTTATTCGCATCGACCACGGCTGCATAAACCAGACGCTTAGCAATTCCAAACTCAGTAGCCACGGAGGCAATTGCGGACTTTCGATCCATTCCCGCCTGCTCAAACGCTCGGACTCGGGAGACCATATCTTCGGCAGTCAATGACGCTGAGTCTGTAGCTGCGCCCTCAAAAACTAAAGTTATTTCTCCGAGAACTTCATGCGTATCCGCCCACGTGCATAGTTCATCTAATGTTCCACGAATCGTTTCTTCATAATGTTTAGTCATCTCGCGACATATAGCACCACGACGATTTGAACCAAAAACGATTTGTGCATCAGATAATGAATCACCTAACCGGTGTGGAGCTTCAAAGAAGACCATGGTTCGCTCTTCATGTCTTAGTTTTTCAAAAACAGCCAATCGTGCACCAGATGTGCGAGGAGGAAATCCCTCAAATGAGAATCGATCCGTTGGTAGCCCTGATAAAGCAACTGCCATCGTGACTGCGCTTGGACCTGGAATAACTGATACATCTATGCCGCGCGCGATTGCTTCACGCATTAAGCGAAAACCTGGATCACTAATTGTTGGCATCCCTGCATCTGAAACAACTAAAACCGTTGCGCCATTTTCAAGTTGAACCAAAATCTCTTGTGTCCGTTCATCTTCATTTCCTTCAAAAAATGAAAGGACGCGGGCGGTAAAGACCACTTCTAAATCTGAACACAGGCGATGAAAGCGGCGCGAATCTTCAGCGGCAATAATCGTGGCATCGGCAATCGCAGTTTTCAGGCGCGCGCTTGCATCGGCTGGATTCCCCAGGGGAGTTGCTGCCAATATCAGTGCCATGTGCCAATCATCCCAGTAATTTCCTACCGATTTGCCCATACGATTACACACATGACTGCAGCTATCGCCCCCATCTTTATTGCGATTGCATCCCTTGTTCTTCGTCTACGTAATCTAGCCGCGCCTAAAGGCTTTGTTTTTGACGAGGTCTACTACGTAGATGGTGCTCGAGATTTTCTGAAATTCGGCGTGGAAATTGCCGGAAATAAACCAGAGTTCATTGTTCACCCACCAGTTGGAAAGTGGCTCATAGCAAGTGGAATTCAAATCTTTGGCGACAGTGAATTTGGTTGGCGTTTTGCAACGGCAATCTTTGGAACGTTGCTCATTCTGCTCTTTGCCAGATTAGTTCATGCTCTTTTTTATTCACCACTTTTGACCTCGCTCGGTGCCTTTCTCATGGCTTGTGATGGTTTGGTGCTAGTCCATTCTCGAACTGCGCTCTTAGATCTATTTTTAACTTTCTTTGTTTTACTGGCCGTATATTTCTGGCACCAACAAAGACATTGGTTGGCTGCAATCGCCTTAGGTCTTGCCATGGGAACAAAATGGAGTGCAATCTATTTTCTGATAGCAATAATTTTTGTCTCTCTTTATCGAATCTTTTCAGAGCATCCAAGTAAAGACTTAATTCGCCCAATTATTAAAAAGTTTTTTCAATATGGATTGCTACCAATTCTTGTCTACCTAACTACGTGGTCAGGTTGGTTTATTAGTAATCGTGGTTGGGATCGTGATTGGAGTTCAAATCCGCTCATTGCCTGGATTCACTATCACTCAGAAATGTTAAGTTTTCATACTGGACTAACACAAAAACATTCATATCAAGCTAACCCTTGGAGTTGGATGGTGATGGGAAGGCCAACATCATTTTTTTATGCCTCACCCAAGGGTTGTGGAAGTGATAGCTGCGCGCAAGAAGTTTTAGCTTTAGGCACACCTTTGCTGTGGTGGGCTGGAACTATTGCAGTTGCTGTTGTAATCGGTTTTTGGATTAAGTCACTCATTCTCCGCGCTACAGATCCGGCACTCAATATCATCGTTCTAGGAATGATTGCCGGCTACTTGCCTTGGTTCTTTTTTCAACAGCGAACTGTCTTTACTTTCTATGCGGTGATTTTCGAACCATTCGTGATACTGGCGCTGGTTTATTGTGCGAAATTACTGCTGGATAGTTCGCTTAAACCCGGAGTTTCACAGGCTTTAGTTGCAGCCTTTGTTACCGTAATTTTCCTGAACTTTATCTACTTCTTGCCAGTCTTTACCGGAGAAGTAATCACTTACGACGCTTGGTTACAAAGAATGTGGTTTACGTCTTGGATCTAGTTATTCGTTTGCAGCGCGAGCTTGCTTAAGTTTTTCAACCGCTTGATCTGCTAACTGTTGATCGAAAATTTCATCTCGAGAAGGTGATGCAGCAGCTAACGCTTCGCGTTCCAAGCGCTCTTGTTCATCACTCCATGCTCCAGGAATTGTTAAATCAATTACGCGCTTTGGAATAATAGCTTTTGGCGCAGATACATAAATCGGTGTTGGAACTTCTGCAGGCTCCCATGTTTGTCGAATTGCGGCAGTGCCTTTAGGCATAAGTACAACGCCCTTAAGTTCGCGTTCTGACAAAGGAATCCAATGTTCTTGAGAAGATTTTGGAGTAACAACTTCAACTAAATTAGTTGCAGAGACACCTGATGTTCTGCGGTGGAGTTGTTGAATACGACGTTGTTGAATTTTGTCGGCGACAGTTTGGCGGCGAACATTTGCAATATAAATTAGAATTCCAGTTGCAGGAACCAATGTATAGACAAATGGCATCGTGCTCATAAATCCACCAACTATCGTTGTTATAAAGGAAAGAAAGAGAATAGAAAAAGTTATTCTGCGTCGTAACAAGAGTTGAGCAGTTTTTGCTTCGCGATCTAAGTCAATGTGTATGGAACTTGAACCAGTTTCACCATTTGGTGATGAACTTGCGACAACACGAAGTGCGCTTTTAAATCGTTCAACTGATTTTCCAGAAAATTCATTGCGGTCATGAATCCAGCGGGGCACAAAATATGCGACCCACATACCGATGATCGCAAGATAGATAAGTCCGGAAGTCATGATGGCCAAAGATAAAGGAAACCACGCTCAAAACTTGGGATTTGGCGCCTACTTAATTAAGGGATTTTCTTTCACGAAAACTAGGTGGTCTCTCCATGACCCCCCGATATGCAAATATCTTGGCCGCTCTCCTTCAAAAACATACCCAGCTTTTTCCGCTACTCGACGCGAAGATGCATTTTCTGGGCGAATATTGATTTCAATTCTATGAAGGTTGAGTTGTTCAAAAGAGAAATGGGTTAAAGCCTCTACGGCTTGGGTGGTAAAACCCCGATTCGCATAGTTCTTATCGATCCAATATCCAATATGCCCGCCCCGCAAAGCCCCATAAATCACACCGCCAAGAGAAATCTGCCCAATGAGATTGCGTTCATGCCAGATTGCAAATGAAAATACCCGACCAGCTCTGGCATCGTGGTTGATTGCACGGACCATGGCAAAAAATGAAGGAAGTTGAGTCGGATCTATCGCATTTTCTCCAGAAATAATCGGGATTGTTGCCTCCCAAGGTGCCAGCCAGTCGCGGTTCTCAAATCGAACCTGATTCCATGCACTTCTATCTCGAAATCTGAGCGCCTGTAGACGCAAATCTGCCGACTTTATAACTACCGGCCATGGGGTGGACATATAAATATTAAATATATCTGCGTTCAAGTACTACAACGGTGACTTTATCGCCGGCTTTGAGCTGGGTGTCTTTTTCACCAACTGCAATAAAAGCCGTGGCATCAGAGAGAGTTGAAAGCTCCTCTTGATTAGCTAGCGGAACTACTGAACTTCCATCCTCTGATAAAACGCCTCGGATATAAGAACGCACACCTTCGGTAGAAGCGATGGCTTTTTCCAGCTTTGCTTTGATGCTGGGGCGGTGAATCGTTGATGCACCCAGCATTGTTCGAATCATTGGGCGCACAAATAACTCAAAAGAAATATATGAAGCTATTGGGTCCCCCGGCAAAGTAACAACTGGAGTTTTATCTGGTCCGATAAGACCAAAGTTATGGCGCCCACTCATTTCGATGGCCATATCTACTGTTGTAATTTCACCCATATTTGAAAGTGTGCGAGAAATGAGATCAAAAGAATCATCGTGGCGCTCACCACTAATAATTATTAAATCTGCACGAACCAGTTGATCCTCAATCAGGTTTTGAAGCTGTGCCTCATCGTCTGGAATTGAGTGGACTCGATAGGCAACTGCGCCAACTTCACGAACCGCAGTCGTTAGCATCCAAGAATTAGTCTCAAACTCTTCGGTGCCTTTTAAATCTTTTCCGGGTTCGACTAAATCTGGCCCTGCCGACATAACCACAACGCGGGGATGTGGCCTAGTTGGAAGGTGATCTAGCCCGATGGATGCAGCTAGACCGATCTGAGTAGAACGGATTCGGCTACCAGCTTTCATAACTAAGCGATCGCCAGCATAAATATCTTCGGCAAGAGTTGCTCCGTGCGCATCCAAAAGCGGCATGTCAAAAGAGTCTAAGGGTGTACAAATTTCGAGAAGTGAAGTTAAGAATTCATCAACCCGCGTGTGCTCTGCCATAATCCCACCATACTTGTTGCAGTTAGTAATCTTTGGGATTTGAGCATGGATTGGTCGAAAGGGAAGCAATGAATCAGGGCACACTCAAGAAAGAGCTTCGTGAACGCTATCGCCGTGAACGAGTACAACGCTTTATCCCCTCTAATTTCAATGTAATTTTGAAATGCCCTGAAATTGTTAGTGCATCCACAATCTGTTCTTATTTTTCCTATGCCGAAGAACCAAGTACTACCGAAATTAACCAAACTTTAATTAAGGATGGAAAGAAACTGCTACTCCCTCGGGTTTCTGGCGATGAAATTGAATGGGTCCATTGGAATGGAGATTCCACCCAACTTAAAATCACCAAGAAACTTACTGAACCAATTGGTCCGGCAGTTACAGATTTAAGCGACGTTGGTGCGGTAATAACTCCTGCGTTACGTATCGATCAAGAAGGATTTCGTTTAGGCCAAGGTGGCGGTTTTTACGATCGCGCATTGCCGAATTTACCTGGCTGGACAATTGGCTTAGTGCACCCAGGTGAACTATCTAGCGAATCAGTTCCGCGCGAAGTTCATGACATTCCACTTAATGCCGCGGCAACACCTTCACTGGTTGTGCGTTTTAACCGTTAGGCAAATTACGCGCCATAACAATGCGCTGGATTTGATTTGTGCCTTCGTAAATCTGAGTTAATTTTGCATCTCGCATCATTCGCTCGACTGGATAATCAGATACGTAGCCATAACCGCCCAGAATTTGAACTGCATCGGTTGTAACTTTCATTGCAGTATCACTTGCAAAACATTTGCTTGCTGCAGAGAAGAAGCGTAAATCTTTCTCACCGTTTTCACTCTTTGATGCGGCTGCATACGTTAATTGACGGGCAGCTTCTACATTCATTGCCATATCGGCCAACATAAATTGAACGCCTTGAAAATCAAAGATTTCTTTGCCGAATTGCTTGCGCTCGTGTGAATATTTCGTGGCAACATCAAGTGCGCCTTGTGCTAAACCAAGTGCTTGCGCCGCGATAGTGATGCGTGTGTGGTCTAACGTATTCATTGCCAATGAAAATCCTTCACCGATTTCACTAATACGGCGGTCATCTGTAAGTCTTACGTTGTCGAAATAAACTTCACGCGTTGGCGAACCTCTAAAACCCATCTTTTTTTCAGGTGCACCAAAAGACACTCCAGGATCTGATTTTTCAACTATAAATGCAACGATTCCCTTTGATCCCATGGCTGGATCACCTTGGGCAAGGACGGTATAAAACTCTGAGACACCCGCGTTTGAAATCCATTTTTTGCTGCCATTTAAAATCCAATCATCACCATCTGTTTCAACTTTTGTACGAAGGGCAGATGCATCAGAGCCTGCATCGGATTCTGATAAGCAATAAGAGAAACCTTTACCTTGCGCCAACTGTGATAACCAACGTTGCTTCTGATCTTTATTTCC
>WLCU01000005.1 GCA_009705165.1 Actinomycetota bacterium
CTCACGGGCGGTAGTCTCGCACTTGTAGTTCCTTCAGTCGATGCGAACTGCGTGCTACGGCACGATTCATTTCTATAGATATAAATGAGGAGAAAAGATGTTTGCAGCAAAGACAACTGTCTACGCACACTGCGATCTTCCATGTGGCGTTTACGATCCAGCCCAAGCAAAAATTGAGGCGCTTTCCGTAAAGGCATGCATGGAAAAGTATGCAGCTAATCCAGATGCAGATTTCCGCGCACGTTCAGTTGCGATCAAGGAAGAGCGTTCACACCAAGTGAAGGAACATCTCTGGGTTTTGTGGACTGATTACTTTAAGGCCCCACACTTTGAGGCATACCCTCAGTTGCACTCACTATTTAATGAGGCAACAAAGCTTGCAGGTGCTGCAGGTACAAAGGGAACTCAAGATTTAGCAGTTGCAGATAATTTGATTGCAAAGATTGATGAAATTGCAGAGATTTTCTGGGCAACAAAGAAAGCTTAGTTAATAATTAACTAATCAAAGATTGTGCGGCGGTGCGGGCGAGGAATGAAACTCGCTCCACCGCCGATCTTTTTATCTGAGCCGCAGCAACTTGGCGTTCACCTTCATAGACTTCGCATTCGAAAGTTAACTCACGGTTTTCAACTTCAATACATCTAGAGATGCCACGCAATTCTGCGCCAATTGATGCCGGACTTAAGGTAATCATTTCAAAACTAATTGGAATAGTTGTCTCTTCAGGTTCTAGATGCTCATCCATAGAAATGATCGCTGCATGCTCCATCAAATTCATCAAATGTGATTGCGAAACAATTGGTAAATCACCGATTCCTAGAGCAACAGATGTGTCTCCTGCGCGGACAGTCATGACCGTTAAGCCGATGGTCCCCATAACTTCTTCTGCAGGTTTCATGATTTATAACCTACCTGCTCAAGCCTTACTTAGTGGGATTATCGCCTTCATTGAGGTAACGAATTTCTTCGGTGTGTTCAATAGTAACTTCACGGTGTTCAATCTGTCCGAACTCGTCGATCTCGATTGAAATCTCAGTCATACTAAATTGCGTAACAACTTCAGTAAAAGTACCCGCCATTTGTCCATGAATCTGATTAAAGATTGCATCGTGTAGGTCCTGAGGGGCTTCTTCGTTGCATGTCCGGCGCAAGGCTTCTTGCATTAATGAACGCATGTGTCGCTCGTGGGCAAGTTCTGCTTCACAGGCTGGACACTGCGCGACGTGAATTTCAATTGTTTGCAACTGAGGATCCTGAATATTTCCTTCGATTAAAAGAACAAAGGAGTTCAAGATCTCGTTACATGGAACTACAAATTCGAAGCTCATTTGCCATCTCCTTCTGTTTCGGAGTTGGCCGAGGAAGCTTTGGATTTAACGCTATATCCAAGTTCCTTCGCATATTCAGTTAACCGTTCACGCAGCTGTTTTCTTCCCCGATGCAGGCGCGACATAACGGTTCCAGCAGGAACACCCACAATTTCGGCAATCTCTTTGTAGGAAAAACCCTCAACATCGGCCAAATAAACGGCAATTCTAAACTCTTCAGGAATTTCTTGAAGCGCCCTTTTAATATCGCTGTCAGGCAGGTTTTCTAGAGCTTCAACTTCGGCAGATTTTCCTTGATCACTAGTGTGTGATGCAGCATCGGCTAATTGCCAATCCTCAATTTCTCCGGCAGAAAGCTGCGGACGACGCTGATCTTTGCGATAAGTATTAATAAATGTTGTTGTCAAAACTCGATATAGCCAAGCTTTTAAATTTGTTCCAGCTTCAAATTGGTGAAATGAAGCAAAAGCTTTCAAATAAGTATCTTGAACTAAGTCCTTGGCATCTTCAGGATTTTTTGTATAGCGAAGCGCTGCGGCATATAACTGGTTTGTGAAGGCAAGGGCATCTCGCTCGAAGCGGACCGCGCGGTCTGCCGAGCTCTCTTTAACTAAGTCTGTCGATGTCATCTGGAGTGAAAGATTATCGTTAAAACAGGGTCTCTGGCTCACCCAAATCAATCGGTGCAATTAACTCAGCGCCGTTATTGGCAACAGTGTTCACCGCAGATGAGACCGGGCGGGCAATGACTATGGATTCCGGCGATGGAACAACCATCAGGTTACGCAAAGCTTCAACTTCTTTATTGGAAGGATCAAGCCAAGCGTCCCAGCGATCATGGGGCATAAAGACCGGCATGCGGCTGTGAATAGTTGCTAATTCACCTTGCGCCTCTTGGGTAATGATGGACGCAGTCTCAATGGCATCACCATTTGGCGTGCGCCAAGAACTCCAAATTCCTGCGATGGGAAGTTGCTTACCGTCTCTTGCTGAAATGTAAAAAGCTTGTTTAGGTTTATATTTTCCAAATGCAGTTGCCCATTCGTAATAACCCTCTGCGGGGATTAAGCAACGCCTAGATTTAAATGCATCTCTAAAAGTTGGTTTTTCATGCACGGTTTCACTTCGCGCATTTATTGCTCGGGACTGTGAAATTTTGGCTTCCTGAATATTGTTAAGCCAAGGCGCAATTAAGCCCCACGAAACAATGGCCAAATCTTTATCTGCATGTCCATCAGATTGTGCAGATGTGCGAACGATATAGATGGGATTTGTGGGTGCAATATTCCAATTAACCGGAATTGATGAAGCAGGGGAGTTACCTGTTACTTCAAACTGCTCCATTAATTCGCGCATATCTGCAGTTTGCGCATAGCGACCACACATGAGTTAAGGATAAGGCCGAATCAAGGCCAATGCAGGTCACGGTAGACTTAGGCGATGATGAATAACAACGCACACTGGCCCGCGCATTTTCGCGGCAATAAGCCAGTAGATGTATCCGTTGTTATCCCTGGTTCGAAATCAGTAACAAATCGTGCGCTCATTTTGGCGTCTCAAGCCGATTCTCCATCCATTCTTCGACGTCCTCTCATTTCGCGCGATAGCGAACTCATGGTGGCGGGCTTACGCGCTTTAGGTATCGGCATTGTTGAAAAATCAGAGTTAGTTAATGGCAAAGAAGAGATTCAGTGGATTATTACGCCAACAAAAATGCATGGTGGCGTTAAAGTAGATGTTGGCAACGCCGGAACAGTTATGCGTTTCTTGCCACCACTTGCAGCTCTTGCAAATGGTGAAGTCGCATTTGATGGTGATCCACGTTCATATGAACGCCCTCTAGGCCCGGTCATTAAGGCTCTTGAGGAACTTGGAATTTCAATTAATCATGATGGCCGCTATAGCTTGCCGATGAAACTACATGGCACTGGCAATATTCCTGGTGGCGCACTTACCATTGATGCAAGTGCCTCAAGTCAATTCTTATCCGCACTTTTATTGGTTGCACCTAGTTTTGATAAAGGTCTTGTTGCAACACACAAAGGTGGCGCTTTGCCATCCATGCCACATATTGAAATGACAGTAGAAATGTTGCGCGATTTTGGTGCGCAAGTAAAGATTGATTCGGCACAACAATCATGGAGCGTTAAGCCCGGGACATTGCATGGAAAAGATTTTGTTATCGAACCTGATTTATCCAACGCAGCACCATTTTTATCACTAGCAATGGTTTGCGGCGGAAGTGTCACAGTTGCTGATTGGCCAATCAAAACCACACAGCCTGGAGATCAATTACGAACAATTCTTACTCAAATGGGCGCAAAGATTTCAATGAGCCAAGCAGGGTTAACGCTTACCGGAACGGGCGCAATTCATGGAATCGATATCGACCTTCATGATGTTGGCGAACTAACTCCATCTATTGCAGCCCTTGCAGCGCTAGCTGATTCGCCATCACATCTACGCGGAATTGCTCACTTACGCCTTCATGAAACCGATCGACTAGCTGCATTAACCCGCGAAATAAATGCATTAGGTGGAAATGTGGTTGAAGAAGAAAGTGCTTTGCACATTACTCCAGCACCTTTGCATGGAGGGGTTTTCCATACATATGAGGATCACCGCCTAGCTACTGCAGGTGCGGTTATTGGATTAGTTGTTCCTGACATTGAAGTTGAAAACATTGCAACAACTCGCAAGACGCTTCCTGATTTTCCTGGACTTTGGAGTTCGCTTCTTGTTTAGGTTTTGGTTATGAGTCCACGCGAATATGATGAATCGGATGCTCGCGTAAGACCATCGCGCAGTACCCGTCCACGCAGCAAAGATCGCCCAACGCATTCAACTGCAATTTCTGCGCTGGTAACTACCGTCGACCGTGGTCGTCAGACTTGCATTACTGATGACGGCGTGATTATTACAGCGATGCGTGCCCGAGAGTTAGGGCCTAAATCAGTTGTTGTGGGTGACATCGTTTCAATTGTTGGTGATGTGACCGGTAATGAAGGAACATTGGCACGAATCGTCGCGGTAAATGAACGTCGTAACTCTTTGAGTCGAACTGTTGATGATTCGGCACAAGTGGAACGCACGATCGTTGCTAATATCGATCAACTAGTAATTGTTGTCGCAGCTTTTAATCCGGAGCCTCGACGTGGCTTAATTGATAGATTCTTGGTTTCGGCATTTACTGAAGGAATCACTCCGAAATTAGTTGTGACTAAAACTGACTTGGGAACTGTTCCTGAATTTCTTGCTGAATACGAAAAATTGGATGTTGAAATTCTGCATACCGCAATTAAAAGTGATTCGCGTGAAAAAGATTTAGCTTCGCTTCATCACATGTTGTCTGGAAAGATTTCGGTACTTGTCGGCCATTCAGGTGTTGGTAAGTCAACGCTAATTAATGCTTTAGTACCAGCGGCAGATCGCTTAACCGGAGATGTAAATGCTGCAACTGGTCGAGGTCGACATACATCTTCAAGTGCAATCGCTCTGCCTTTAAATACCAGCGATGGTTGGATTATCGATACCCCGGGAATTCGTGCCTTTGGTTTGTCGCATATCGATGTCAACAGAATCGTAGATGCATTCACAGATCTATCTCTAGTTGCGGCCACTTGTTTGTCGAATTGCTCACACGCGGAAAGTTCATGCAAACTTGATGCGTGGGCAGCGCCAAACGGCATTCCAAACCCAGAAAGAATGGCCAGGTTAAGTAGTTTGCGTTCATTGTTATCAGTCAAAGAGCAAGCAGTTTCTACACCAGAGGATTAGGATTCCCACAGCGTAATTAATTAAGCGAGCGAGAAAGTTTGGGTAAATGAAATGAGCGAAAGCAAATATGCCGAGGATTTAGCTCTTGCGCACTTGCTTGCAGATATTGCTGATTCAATCTCCTTAGACCGATATCAATCATTAGATTTAGTAATCACAACAAAACCAGATAACACACCAGTAACTGATGCAGATCGGGCAGTTGAAACCGCGATTCGTCAGGCACTTGCTACACACCGTCCAAATGATGGATTACTCGGTGAAGAGTTTGGTAGTGATATCACCGGCGCAAAGCGCTATTGGGTCATTGACCCAATCGATGGAACAAAAAACTTTATGCGCGGGGTCCCAACATGGGCAACTTTGATTGCCTTAGTAGAAGTTGCTGACGATGGAACACAGGAAGTTGTTGTTGGTGTTGCAAGTTCACCCGCACTTGCGCGCCGCTGGCATGCATCATGTTGCGAAGGCGCATTTGTAAATTTCAATGGACAAGTTCGAAAGATCGCAGTTTCGCAAGTGAGTGCAATCAATGATGCATCGGTTGCTTACTCAGACTTTGTTGGCTTTGACTCACGTCTTGATGCTTTTAATTCCATTTTAAAAACTGCTTGGCGCACTCGTGGCATGGGTGATTTTTGGTCACATATGCTGGTTGCTGAAGGCGCTGTAGATATTGCAATCGAACCAACTCTTGCTCTGTGGGACATGGCTGCACTTGACATCATTGTGCGCGAGGCTGGCGGAGTGTTTACAAATACTGCTGGTGAAGCCGGTCCTTTTGGCGGCAGTGGAGTTTCAACCAACAAAGCAGTACACGAAAAACTCATTAAAGCTTTAAACGAATAAACCCACGATAAATTTTTTGGAAAGGGGATAGAAATGGCCACAGATTTAATCTTGGAGCCCACCACCCTTGCCATTGAAGGGATGACTTGTTCTTCCTGTGTTAATTCAGTTGAAAAAGCGCTTAATGGAGTTTCGGGAGTTCGGGCATCCATTAATTTTGCAACAGAGACGGCACATATTTTGGCTCCAGCCGATGTAAGCGTTAAAGATTTAATTAAAACCGTTGAAAAAGCTGGATATAAGGCATCACTTTTGCAAGATTCACAGTCTGTAACACTTCACAGTAAGAAATCTGCCAAAGCGCTTTTCTTCGCCTTTATTTTTGCCGCTCCTGCCGTAGCAATTTCAATGATTATGAGTTGGCACCATCGCATTGACATGTGGATCATTGCCCAACTTGATTCATTTGGAATTGCGCATCCGCTTTACTCGGCAACTGCTTGGTTAGTGATTGCACTAAGCGCGCCAGTAGTTTTGTTAGTTGCGTGGCCTATTCATCGGGCAGCACTTCGTAATTTAACTCATCCAACTATGGATAATTTAATTTCCCTCGGTTCACTATCTGCATTCGGTTGGTCTATTTATGCAAATGCAACCGGCGAAGGTGATGTTTACACTGAAGTTGCTGCAGGAGTTATCTTTTTTGTCGTCCTTGGCAGATTCCTTGAAACTCGGGCCAAAGCTCGTGCCGGGGCGGCACTTTCATCCTTACTAGCTCTAGGTAGCAAAGAAGTAACAATCGTTCGTGGGGGTTTTCCACTCATTATTCCCATCGAAGAGCTACAAATTGGGGATGAGTTTGAAGTCCGACCAGGTGATCGCATTGCGACAGATGGAATAGTTGTTAAAGGCGAAAGCGCAGTTGATAATTCAATGCTAACTGGTGAAACTAAACCGGTAGATGTTCGTCCAGGTTCACCAGTAATTGGTGCGTCGGTTAATCACAATGGTCGACTTATTGTTCGCGCAACAAGAATTGGCAGTGATACCGAACTTGCACGCATCACCGCTATGGTAATTAGCGCACAGGGAACAAAGGCACCAATTCAACGGCTTGCAGATCGAATCAGTGCAGTATTCGTACCCATAGTTACCCTTATAGCCGCCGGTACTTTTGCGGGTTGGTATTACACGGGATCAACTCTTACTCAATCAATATCTGTAGCAATCACTGTTTTGGTTATTGCATGTCCTTGTGCACTGGGATTAGCTACACCTGTAGCGCTACTTGTTGCATCTGGCAGAGGCGCTGCACGCGGAATTGTTTTGCGTGAACCACGCGTGCTCGAAGTAGCTCGCACAGTCGATACGGTTGTTTTTGATAAGACTGGAACTTTGACCCAAGGTGTCATGAATGTCCAAAACGCCACAATTTCAAGGGCCGCGGGCTCCGTATTGGGGAATTCTTTTGCAACTCTGGTTAATGAACAAACAATTCTTTCAACCGCTCATGCAATTGAAACACAAAACTCACATCCAGTCGCACTAGCAATTTCGAGATACGCACTCGGCAAGAGCTTAAAAAGCTTTGAAGTAACCGAGTTTTCTGTTACTCCGGGATCAGGTGCTGCAGGACGAGTAAATATCGGCATGCAATCTCCTGTTGTTTTAATTGGGGCACCAGCTGCGATTGCACATAGTTGTACTGAATTTCATCCAGAGATTAAAGCTGCCATTACCGAAGGTCAAAGCGCAGGATTAACTGTCTCCGTACTTGCATGGGATGGTGTAGCTCTTGCCGTATTTGCAGTTGGAGATGAACTTAAGAGTGATGCACCAGCAACCGTCAGCGCGCTTAAGGCAATGGGAATTACTCCATGGCTTGTAACTGGTGATAGCTCAGAAGTGGCTGCAACAGTTGCTTCAATCGTTGGAATCGATTCTGCACATGTTGTATCAGCGGCAATGCCCGAAACGAAGTTAGCAATAGTTGAACGGTTGAAATCAGAAGGTCGCTGTGTATTAATGATTGGCGATGGCATAAACGATGCCGCTGCCTTAACCGCTGCAGATCTGTCAATGGCAATGGGAACTGGAACCGATACTGCAATTTCATCAGCCGATATAACTTTAATGAACTCCGGCCTAGGCAGCGTAATTGCAGCGTTAAAGCTAGCTAAGAAAACGCTAAAGATTATTCGCCTTAATATGGGTTGGGCATTGATCTACAACGTAATCGGCTTACCAATCGCAGCTCTTGGCCTATTACAACCAATGTATGCGGCCGCGGCTATGGCCTTGTCTTCGCTTTTTGTTGTCACAAATTCATTACGCATTAAATAAAAAATCTCGCTGCCGGTTGACCCGAAAGCGAGATTTTTCTTTAGTAGCGGGGGCAGGATTTGAACCTACGACCTCTGGGTTATGAGCCCAGCGAGCTACCGAGCTGCTCCACCCCGCGTCGGTGATGCAATCTTATGTCCACCAATAGATAAAGACCAAATCCAAGCATTTGCACGCATGAATGTGGTCTTTATCGTTAGAGATTATTTATTTGAATATGCACTACTTCTTACTTTGTGCACTTATTGCAGAATCTAACGCTGACTTCAATCGCTTCTGCGCTTTGTCATAAGCAGCGAAATCACCCTTAGCAAGTGCGGCTAAACCATCTGCATACGCCTGCTTTGCACTAGCAAGTGCATTTGCAAGAGATGAGTTTGTTGCTCCACCAGATGATGTAGATCCTCCAGTTGTTGGTGCTGTTCCAGAGTTGCCACCAAAGACTTGGTCCAGGGCACCCTTTAAAGTGTCGTCATATCCAATTTGATCTCCAAAAGAGACCAGTACTTTTTGAAGTAATGGATAAGCAGCACTGTTAGATGTGGCTCGGACATAAACAGGTTGTACATACAACAACCCACCACCTACAGGAAGTGTTAATAAGTTTCCGAGAACAACATCTGATCCGCCCTGACGTAACAATGAGAGCGAGTTTGCAACTTCAGGTTTTGCCTCAAAGTTAGATGCAACTTGTGAAGGACCTGCAACGTTAGTACTACGCGGTAGTTGGAGAACTGAAATCTTGCCGTAGTTAGGACCTGCATCTGAATTCACAACTGCAAATGCAGATAGGTTTTCACGTCCACCACGCGGTACAAATGGTGTTGTTAATGCGAACTCTGGCTTAGCTTCACCTGGCATTTGCAGCGTTAAGTAATACGGAGGTTGTGCACTGGCATTTGCACCAAATGTTGATGGGTCACGAGGTACGCGCCAGAAATCCTGCCCACCATAGAAAGCGGCAGCAGTCTGCACGTGATAAGCGGAAAGAATTTCACGCTGCACACGGAACATATCTTCTGGATAGCGGATGTGATCAAGCAAAGCCGCAGAGATTTTGCTCTTTGGCTGAACGGTGCCCGGGAAAGCCTTGCTCCACGTGGCTAAAACAGGATCCTTTTCATCCCATTGATACAAGTTCACTGTTCCGTCATAGGCATCAACGGTGGCTTTGACTGAGTTTCGGATGTAGTTAATATTCTGATTTCCCTGCGCAGTTACTGATGTTGAGTTTGAAGTCAATGCATCAGATGTCGCACTTGAAAGTGAAGTTTGCTTGGAATATGGATATCCAGCACTTGTGGTGTAGCCATCAATAATCCAAAGGATTTTTCCATCAACAATTGCTGGATATGGATCGCCATCAAGTGTTAGCCATGGTGCAACTTTTGCTACACGGTCACGAGGGCTTCGGTTGAAAAGAATCTTTGAATCCTTGTTAATCAATGAAGAAAGCAAGATGCGCTGCTCTTGATACTTAAGCGCAAAAACAATCTTGTTAACTAATGATCCAACTGGAACACCACCAGAACCCGAGTACGTTACGTTCTTTTGTCCATTAGCTGAGGCATCATCTGGATAGTCAAATTCAACCGGGCTATCTGTTTTTACTCCACCAATGATTGAGTAATCTGGAACGTTTTCACCGAAATAAACACGTGGTTCAAATTTTCCAAGCCCCTTTGTAGGTGGGAGATCACCAACGGCAAACGATGGCTTGCCATCAGCATCTCGAGCATTTCCAAATGCAGCTACGAAACCAAAACCGTGTGTGTATACAAGGTGATCATTAATCCAGTTTCGTGATGGGTTTCCGGCGATATTTAGTTCGCGCACTGCCACAACAGTGTCTCGCTTAACTCCATCAACTGTGTATCGATCAATATCTAAAGATTCTGGGAATGTGTAATAAGGCTTGATTTGTTGTAATTGGCGGAAAGTCGCTGAAATTACATTGGGATCCATCAAGCGGATATTTGAAATTGTTGCCGCATCTTTTGTAAGTTGCCCGGCAGAAGTTGTAAGCGTTGCCTGGTAATCACTTACGCTCACGTCATCTAAGCCATATGCGGTGCGGGTTGCATCGATATTGCGCTGAATAAATGGGGCTTCTTTCGAGGATTCACTTGGCTTTACTTGGAACTGCTGAATTGCGCCTGGGTAAATTCCAGCGATGAGTACAGATGAGACAACAAGAAGGGCGGTACCTGCTGCTGGCAAAACCCATGAACGACGAACGATATTTGCAAAAAATAGTAGCGCGCAGACAACGGCAATGGCAGCCAGAATTGCTTTTGCTGGAAGCGTTGCATTGACATCGGTGTAGGTAAGTCCGGTAATTAACTTATTCTCTTTTAATGCTAATTGATATCGATCAAACCAATATGCAACGGCCTTAAGAAGAACTACGCCGCCAAGAAGAACTGACAACTGAACACGCGCAGCAACTGTGGTGCGATCTTCTTGAACTTGTAAGCGGATACCGCCATATAGATAGTGCACAACGGCTGCGGCGATAATCGCAAGAATGAGCGTTGAAATTCCCCAGGCAATAAGTGATTGCCAGAATGGGAGTTTAAAAGCAAAAAATGAGATATCCATGTTGAACTGTGGGTCTTTAATACCGAACGAAGTTGAGTTCTTAAATAACAACCAAGTTTCCCAAAGCGCTGAACCTGATGTTCCTGCAAAATAGAAAAGTCCTACTGCAAGTGCCAAAACCACCCAACGCTTGATTGGTTCAATTTGTGCACGGTAGCGTTCTAAATTATCGGCCTCTATTGTCAAAGGAACATAAAGTGGACGACGCTTGTAAGCGATGATTACATTGAGTAGAACTATCGCTGAAGTCAGCAGTCCAGCTGCAACAAAGAGAATTACTTTTGTTGAAAGGACAGTTGTCCAAACAGAAGTGAACTGAACTGACTTGTACCAAAGCCAATCTGCATAGAAGCCACTTAGTGATAGAAGTGCACCTGAAAGTACAACCAAGATACCGATTGTTAATCCAAGTGGGCTGCGTCCACGGGCTTTGAAATTGAACTGCGGGGCTGAGTTACTCATCATGGTCATACGCTAGCGCAAGCGCGCAGTTGCTTCATTCCGGGGGAGAAAAGCCTGATTCTTGCTAATCTCGCAGCGCTTGAATCGCCTGGTTCAGTGTTGAAACAACCACTACCTTAATTCCGCCCGGAGTATGAGAAATTTCGCTTTCATTTTCTGCTGGAGCTAGGAACAAAGTTGCACCTGATTTATAAGCAGCCATGATTTTTTCATTTATGCCACCAATTGCACCAACAGTTCCATCGGTGGTAATCGTGCCCGTACCGGCTACATGTCGACCTCGTAATAGATCTTCTTTAGTTAATAGTTCAATAACACCAATTGCAAAGACCATTCCACCACTTGGGCCGCCGGTCTTTTTAACATCGAAGCTAATGTTTTTAATATGGAGTTGTTCGGCGGTTAATCCAAACTCTGGATGTAATCGTAAGTATGAAAGCGCCGCTGAAGTGGCATTGTCTTGCGAGTTAACCATGTCAGCTTTAGCTTGCTTGGCTTCGGACTCGGCAGTTGTTCCAGGTGGATAGATTGCAGCTTTTGGATAAACCGCTTCATCCGCCCTAACCCAGGAGTACAAAATCTCTGGGCCAACAATCCATGTATTGGGATTTGTGACTCTAATTGACATCAAATCTAATCTGCCAGTTGCAGGGTATGAATCTTGGTTTTTAACCGTGATGATTTTGTCAAAGATATTTTGTGCATGCCCCGGCAACACAATTGAATAGGGCAAAGGCGCAAAAATTGCGAGCACTAAAAAAAGAGCAAGAATTAATTTAACTATTTTGGGAAGTGGTGAAAAGCGCACTGGAGTTAATTTGTGCTCTGATTAGTTTTTCTTCAAGAATGGATTGTCTTCGTTTGAAGAATCAACAACTTCATCCGGCTTAATCACTTGAGGCCGATTTGACGGTATGGATGTGAAAGGTGAAGTTTGATTTGCCGCTAGGTATTCGGTTGCGGTTATGGAATCTAAAGAAATTTGATCTTGGGAAATTGCCGCATTGACATCGCGTGCCTGGGAATCGCGCAATGAATCTTGAAAACGCTGGAACTGGCCAACGGATCGCTGTGTTTCTTGCTGGAATTTACTTTCAAATTTTGTGACCCATAAAACATAAAGCAGAGCGCCAGTTAGACCCACGGCTGGGACAACCCACCAGATGAGAGCAAGGAATGCGCTAGACATATGGCAAGCCTATCGTTACCCAGCAAAGTTGGCTAAACAACGGGAAGAAATCAGATGGCTTGGCGGTTACAACACTGGGAGGATTACTACATGGCACCATTTGGTTTTACACCGGACAATTCTGACGACCCCGAAAAAAATAATAACGGGGAGCCAGTTGACTTTGCTGCCATGATGGAACAAATGCAGGCACAAATTCAGCAACAGTTTTCTGCATTAGGTATGAGCGCTCCTGGGTTTACCCAATCTGGCGAAGCGATGCCAAAAAATATAGTTCGCGAAACCGCAAAGAAATTTGTAACCGCTAAAGGTTCTGCGCCCATTGGCGCAAACGATGTCGCACGAATCGAAGAAGCTTTTTCTATCGCAGAACTTTGGCTAAATGAAGCAACATTTTTCCCGCAATCAGTGGCAACCGGAAATCCGGCCATGGCGCGAACTGATTGGGTTGATACAACATTAACTGGTTGGCAGATTTGCGTTGAACCGATAGCAATCGGTTTAGCCGCGGCAATTTCAGATTTGCTGAGTGAGGCAACTGGTGAATCCGGCCAAAATGAGGCCGAAAGCGCAATGCAGTTACCCGTAGGCATGATCGCAACCCTGCTTCGTTCATTTATTGGTTCCCTCATTGCTACACAGTTGGGTCAATCAATCGGCGGTCTAGCTGCAAATGTCACTGGCACCCATGATGTGGGTCTTCCACTTGTTGAGCCGGTTTACCCATCACTTGTGCCACAAAATATTGATGAGTGGGGACAAGATCTCAATATTCCCATGGAAGAAATTCGAATC
>WLCU01000050.1 GCA_009705165.1 Actinomycetota bacterium
CCTAATTCTTTAGCTTTAGCAACTACAAGCTTTTGAACTTCATTTCCGATTTCTGCATCCAAAACTCCGGCAGATGTAAGCGCTGCGGAAATCTTGTCTGAATAAGAAATAGCTTCGATGTACTGATCAAAATCTTCGGCAGCGATTCCTGCACCAACAAGTGCGTTAGGTAGACCTTCTTTGCCGCCAACTTGGTCAAGGATGCTTGCGCGACGTGTGTCGATTTCAGCCTTTGATACTGAAATCTTGAGCTCTTTTCCAACTTCGCGAAGTAGCGCGGTTAGCAAGTGAAAACGAAGTTGACCACGGTTAAGCGCTTCGCCAGTTTCAAGTTGCATCTGAGAAGTGTCAACGCCTGCTCGTGCAGAAATAATTGAATCAATGCTGCCTTGCACCGTTGCTTGCGTGATCTTTGTGCTTCCAAGTGATGCTGCAGTTCCAACTTGAGAACATCCAGTTAGTAGGAGTGCACTTGCCACGGCCAAGACCGCCAGAATCTTCTTCACTATGAACTCGCTTTCGGTGGTTCGCTCAATTGGTTAACGGCCTCAACGACCCAGGCCAGAAGAGAAGTATCCACTATTTCAGGCATATTCTGCGACGGATTCCATGCGGGGCTCTTGGGTAATGCAACTAAAACCGTGCTCATCGCTGGTTTATAGAGTGAACCAGGATACAAACGTGACAAGCGCAACTGTTTTGACTCAGGCAAAGTTAAGGGAGCAAGGCGTAAAAACTTACCTTGTACAACTACTTCAGTTAACTTCACTAACTTTGCTTGGGCACGCAACTGCGCGACTGCTAATAACGCTAAAGCTTCATCTGGCAAGTCACCGAAACGATCTACAAGTTCTGCGCGGATTGCTTCAACATCTTCTGGATTTTTCACATCAGCTAATCGACGGTAAAGATCAAGTCGCAATCGTTCACCAGGTACGTACTCACTTGAAAGATGCGCATTTACTGGTAACTCAACTTTGCACTCTGAAGGTTTTTCTTCGGTTTCAATAATTCCAGTCTTATAATCTTGAACTGCTTCACCAACCATGCGCATGTATAAATCAAAACCAACGTCGGCAATATGACCTGATTGTTCACCACCGAGTAGATTTCCAGCCCCACGAATCTCTAAGTCTTTTAGAGCAACACGCATTCCAGAACCAAGTTCGGTATTTGCCGCAATTGTCGTTAAGCGATCATGAGCGAGTTCAGATAAGGGCTGATCTGCTGGATAAAGAAAGTATGCGTATGCACGTTCGCGACCGCGGCCCACACGACCACGCAACTGGTGTAATTGTGACAAGCCAAATAAATCCGCGCGTTCAACAATTAAGGTATTTGCGTTTTGAATATCCAAACCACTTTCGACAATTGTTGTACAGACTAAGACATCAAAATCGCGGTTCCAAAATGCCAAAATCACATCTTCAAGTGCGCCTTCACTCATCTGACCATGGGCAACACGGATCCGGGCTTCAGGAACAAGTTCCTGCAATCTAGATGCAGCGCGATCAATACTTTCTACACGGTTGTGTAGATAAAAAATCTGACCATCGCGCAGAAGCTCGCGGTGAATTGCCGCTGTAATTTGAGCTTCTTCGGCTGGACCAACATAAGTAAGAATTGGGTGGCGCTCTTCAGGCGGAGTAGTAATCGTGGACATCTCACGGATGCCAGTAACGGCCATTTCTAAGGTTCTTGGGATGGGTGTTGCAGACATAGCTAAGACGTCCACAGTTGTACGCAGCTTCTTCAAAGACTCCTTTTGTTCAACCCCAAAGCGTTGTTCTTCATCGACAATAACTAATCCAAGATCTTTAAACTGCACATCATTTGAAAGAATTCGGTGAGTTCCAACAACAACATCAATATTTCCAGCCGTTAATCCTGCCAAAATCTCTTTGCTTTCTTTAGCGGTATTAAAACGTGAAAGTCCAGCAACTTTTAGTGGAAACCCGGCGTAGCGTTCGGCAAAAACTTTGCTGTGCTGTTGAACTAAAAGGGTTGTAGGAACTAGGACTGCAACCTGTTTTCCATCCTGTACTGCTTTAAAGGCGGCGCGAATTGCAATTTCAGTTTTGCCATAACCAACATCGCCGCAGATAATTCGATCCATTGGATACGGCCGTTCCATGTCTGCTTTAACATCATTTATTGTTGAAAGCTGATCTGGCGTTTCGATGTAAGAAAATGAATCTTCAAGTTCGCGTTGCCAAGGAGTATCAGCGGAAAAAGCAAAGCCCGGAGAACTTGTTCGCGCGGCATAGAGTTTTATTAATTCACCCGCGATTTGGCGCACAGCTTTACGCGCACGCCCCTTTGCCTTTTGCCATTCACCACTTCCAATTCGGTGAACCGTAGGAGTCTCGCCGCCAACATACTTGCTGACTTGTTCAAGAGCATCAGTTGGAACAAAAATTCGATCACCTGGTTGGCCACGCTTTGCTGGCGCATATTCAATAATCAGATATTCACGAGTTACGCCGGCGACAGTGCGCTCAAGAAGTTCTACATACCGTCCAATTCCATGTTGTTCATGAACAACAAAATCTCCAGCTTTAAGTTCCAGGGGATCGATTGCCTGCTTGCGTTTTGTAGGCATGCGCTCGTTATCTTTGACGCTGCCTTTGCTGCCAGTTAAATCACGTTCGGTCATGAAAAGTAAGTGATGCTCAGCGCTTTCAAAACCATGTGCGATAACTGATGTTGTTAAATGAATCGTGGATTTAGTTGGCTCTGCAAGCAGTTTCTCGCTTATTTGTACTGGTAAATCTGCATTTCGAAAAATCCCTGCATATCGCTCAAGCATTCCATGGCCATGAGTTGCAAAGACAACGGTGAAATGAGCATCGACCGCGCTTCTTAACTGCTCAATCGTGCGCTCAATATCTCCGCGCATTGGATCAATGACATTGAAATCCAAAAACTCAGTGTCCTGCGCCAAATCGCTGCCAAAAGGTGAGAGCGAGGCAGTTTCGATTTTCTTGCTACTAATTTCTTCAGCTAATTCAACCCATGACATATAGGTTCCTGAACCATCATGAATGGGAGCTACTGCGCCATGAGCCGCGTTGCTCCACGAAGCATTTAAGAACTCTTCATTAGTTGCTAATAAATCCGCAGCTCTGGATTTGATGCGCTCTTCATCTATAAACACAATCTGGGTATTTTCTGGCATGCGTGCGATAAGAGTTTCGGTTTCATCTATGAGCAAAGGAATTAAAGATTCCATGCCTTCGAAAACAATACCCTCGCTAATTTTGTGCAGCAGTTCAGCTGCAGCTGGGAGGGAATCTTCAAGCTCTAAAGCGTGGTGTCGAATCTGCGTAGTAATGAGAAGTTCGCGACATGGATAAATATCCACTGCCCCTACAACGGGCTTAAAGGTGCGTTGATCGGCAACTTCGAAGTAACTCATATCTTCAATCTCATCGCCAAAGAAATCAATACGAATTGGATAATCACTCAAAGGCAGAAATAAATCGACGATTCCACCACGAACTGCAAACTCTCCCCGACGTTCAACTAAATCTGTGCGTGCATAAGCAAGTGTTGAAAGATGTCGAACTAAGAGATCTAGTGACTGTTCTTTACCAATTTCAAGTTTTAATAACTCTTCTTTTCCAAGCGAGGCAATAATCCGATGAATTGCACCACGCACAGGAGTTACAACGATTGGAAAAGCACTGTGATCTTTTTCCAACTCGTACAGCGTTTGAATTCGCTTTGCCACAGTGTCACTGCGTGGACTTAAGCGCTCGTGGGGCAAAGTTTCCCAGGCAGGAAATTCCAGGACGTTTCCATGTAGTTCGCGAAGTTCATTAACTAAATCTTCTGCACTGCGACTAGAAGATGTAATAACTAAAAGTGGGCGGCTTTGTGATCTATGTGCCAACAAAAATGGATACATCGGCAAAGGCGCCACAATATGAGATGCGGTATTAGCTGTAGGTAATAATGAAATTAATCCACGCACTGTGCACCTCCCTTGAAAACGCCCTAAAGCCCCGTTCCCAAAAGGGAGGGGGCTAATGGCCTAAGTGTAATTTGTTCGCAAGGTCCGCGGCGACCTGAGAGGATTGGCCAATGACCACTAGCGGCTTCGGCGGTGCAGTTGCGGCAGATGATGCTGCATTGCGCAGTGATGTCCGAAGGCTTGGCGATTTACTCGGGCAAACTTTGGTCCGCCAAGAAGGTCCAGAGCTATTGGCTTTAGTTGAAAAAGTTCGTAAAGCCGTTCGTGAAGGTGATGGCGTTGATCTTCTTGCATCACTTTCAGTTGAGGATTCGGTGCAGTTAGTGCGCGCCTTTAGTACTTATTTCAACTTAGCAAATATTGCAGAGCAAGTTCACCGTGCTCGCGTTTTAGCTGATGCGCGCGCAGATGGTGGTTCTTGGCTTGCCCGCGCCGTAGATAAAATCGAAGCGGCCTTACAAGCACAAACTCCTGGACATGAATTAACTCGCGAAGAGATTTCGCAATGGATTAATGAAATGTCTGTGCGTCCGGTCTTTACTGCCCATCCAACTGAAGCTGCACGTCGATCTGTACTAAATAAAATGGGACGAGTTGCAGATTTATTAGATCAATCTCGTAATCCATCACAAAGTGATCGCTTGGCAGAAACAATTGATTTATTGTGGCAAACCGATGAACTACGAGTTGGGCAACCTGAACCGCTTGATGAAGCAATGAATGCTTTGTATTACCTCGATGACTTGTTCCGCCAAACCGTTCCAGAAGTTCTTAATGACTTTGCCCGTGAAATGAAACGAATCGACGTCATTGTTCCCGTTACCGCTCGCCCACTTTCTTTTGGAAGTTGGATCGGAGGCGATCGCGACGGTAACCCAAATGTAACTGCGCAAGTAACTACCGATGCAATGGTTTTACAAGCTGGCCATGCAATCCGCGTAACTATTGATGCGATGAATAACTTGCGCCAAATGCTTTCAATTTCAACGCGAATCATTGGGGCAACACCTGAATTAACTGCCTCAGTAGAAGCTGATCTTAAGCATTTGCCTGAGTTTGAACCACGCTTCTTGCGCCTTAATGCCCAAGAGCCATATCGGTTAAAGGCCACCGCCATCGTGCACCGTTTAGCGTTAACGCGCGATCGCCATGCAAAAGGCGCACCGCACGTTGATCACCGTGATTACGCCGATACTGCCGAACTCATTAAAGATTTAACGCTTATGCGCGATTCGCTCTTTGCTCACAAAGGCGAACTCATTGCCACAGGCTTACTTGAGCGCACAATTCGTACGGTCGCAGCATTTGGAATCACACATGCAACGATGGATATTCGCGAACACTCAGATGCTCATCACCATGTTTTAAAGCAAGCAACTGGAGTGGCTGAATACTTGGAAAAATCACACTCTGAAAAGTTTGAGATTCTGACTTCGCTCTTGGCCGAAGATTCAAATTTAGATATCACAGGCCTTGATGCTGGAGCCCAAAAGACTGTCGACACTTTCTTTGCAATTGCCGATTTAATTGATCGCTTTGGCGCTGAAGCGATTGAGACTTACATCGTTTCGATGACAAAGGGTGCTGATGATTTAATTGCAGCCGTTGTGATTGCACAACAAGCTGGCTTAGTTAATTTGAAAAATAAAAAAGCCCGTATTGGTTTTGCCCCATTGCTTGAAACTGTTGCCGAGCTTCGTGCAGCTGGTGAAATTCTAGAAAAACTCCTCAGCAATCCGGCTTATCGACAAGTAGTTGCCCTACGTGGAGACGTTCAGGAAGTAATGCTGGGTTATTCAGATTCAAATAAAGATGCTGGTATTGCAACAAGCCAGTGGGAAATCCACCGAGCGCAACGAAGCTTGCGCGATATCGCAATGAAGTACGGCGTCAAACTTCGTTTGTTCCATGGTCGTGGTGGTTCTGTGGGTCGTGGTGGTGGGCCAACATATGAAGCACTAGTTGCACTGCCTTGGGGTTCTGTTGATGGTCAAATCAAAATGACCGAACAAGGCGAAGTAATTAGCGATAAATACGCCCTTGCCTCACTTGCTCGTGAAAACGTAGAGCTAACTTTGGCCGCATCACTTGAAGCAACTGTTCTCAATCGTGGTCCGCGACAATCAGTTCAAGATTTAGCTAACTGGAATGAATGCATGCAATTAATTAGCGATAGTTCGTTTAGTTCATATCGCACTCTTGTAGATCATCCAGATCTTCCTGCATATTTCTACGCATCAACTCCAGTAGAACAGTTAGGAAATCTCTTCTTAGGTTCTCGGCCATCTCGACGCCCAGATGCATCTGGTGGGCTTGATTCGCTTCGCGCAATCCCTTGGGTATTTGGGTGGACTCAGTCACGTCAGATTGTGCCCGGCTGGTTTGGCGTTGGTTCAGGGTTAAAGGCTGCCCGCGAAGCAGGTAAGAGCGAAGTTCTGAAGAAGATGCTCTCTGAATGGCATTTTTTCCATACTTTTATTAGCAACGTTGAAATGACAATTGCTAAAACTGATCTTGTACTTGCACGTCGATATGTTGAAGCGTTAGTTCCTAAAGAACTCCATCATTTCCTTGATCAAATCCAGGCCGAGTTTGATTTAACTGTCACTGAAATTCTGGCACTCACTGGCAAGCAAACTCTGCTTGGCGATCAAGAGATTTTGGCTCGCACATTGCAGGTCCGAGATGCTTACTTATCTCCAATTCACTTGCTTCAAATTAACTTACTAAAGCGCGTACGTGAGGCTGGAGATTCGGCTGATCCAATTTTGCGCCGCGCACTTTTGCTTACAATTAATGGTGTTGCTGCAGGCCTGCGAAATACCGGTTGATTTTAAGAGTTAAATTGGCTTTGCGTACGTTCAAGTCCCTCGGAAATTAAAGATTCAACAACATCTGCCCCGCGCACAATAAATTCACCTAAATCTTTTTGTTCTACCTTTGAAAATGCTTTTAAAACAAAATCAGCTGGATCTTGTTCACCCATAGGGCGTCCGATTCCAAGG